>CAYLLL010000143.1:0-3740 GCA_964384655.1 uncultured Mariniplasma sp.
TGATCAAAGTAAACCAAATTGGAACACTGACAGAAACGTTTGATGCAATCGAAATGGCGAAACGTGCTGGATATACCGCAGTCGTGTCTCACCGTTCAGGTGAAACCGAAGATACAACCATTGCAGATATCGCTGTAGCAACCAACGCGGGTCAAATCAAGACAGGTTCTGCTTCAAGAACTGATCGTATTGCAAAATACAATCAATTACTCCGTATCGAAGATCAACTTGCAGGTACTGCACAATATCTTGGTTTAAAATCGTTCTACAACTTAAAGAAATAAATGATAAAAGAAACCCGATCAAATCGATCGGGTTTTTCTTAGATGATGAAGAGGAAAACAGTGATGATTGTGATATAGATCAGGCAAATGACGGTATAGTTGATCAGATATGTTTTTAAGTGTCCTCGATCATCTTTTAGAATATATTTGAACGAGATCAAACTCGCAAGTGATCCAATGATGGTTCCCATGGAGCCAACATTAACCCCTTGTAATAGTGGTTGCCAGTAAAGACGATCGGTAAATGTTGAAAGAAGAACAGCTGCGGGAACATTGGAAATCAGTTGTGAGAAAGCCAATCCAGTGAAATACACAGATTGTTGGTTGCTCAAGAATTGAGAGGTCAAACCTTGCAATATATCCATTTGAGCGAGGTTACCTGTAAAGATAAAGAAAGCAGTAAAGGTCAATAACAAATGATAGTCCACTCGTTTTAGAAGATGTCTACCATAAAGAAGCGCAAGAATGATGGTGACACCAAGGGTTGTCCATAATTCAACGATTCGTAGTATGGATAATAATGCATTCATTAAAAAGAGTGAGTAAAGAAGCACCTTGTCCCATGACACTTGAGGGGCAGCCAAGTTAAGTTCACAGGAACGATGGGGAATTTTAATGAGTGTGGTACTTATTAGTAAAATAAATCCCATGATCGTGATTGGAAAGGTTGCGGCAAGGAAATCCGTAAAAGGAATATCATAAAATGCATAAAGATAAATATTTTGTGGATCACCCATCGGTGTTAGAGCACTTCCCATATTGGCAGCAATCGTCTGTAATATGATAATCATGATCGTATATTTTTCTTGTTTGGTGTGTCTAGTGACAAAAATCGTGAACGGAACAAGGGTGAGTAATACAGCGTCATTCGTTAAAAACATACCCAAGAAGAATGTGACCAAGATAATGACTAAAGCAATCCATTTAATGGAGACAAATTGAATCACAAGTTTAGTGGCAATAAAATCAAAGAAGTGTGTTTCATACATCCCTGCCACAGCGATCATCAACGTAAACATCACAATGAGTACCTTGCTGTTGATGTACCCTAAGTAGGCTTTTGAAGGTGGAATAATCACCATCGATATGACAGCAAAAATAAGAGCGATTAAAAATACTTTATCTTTTTTTATGAATGCTGCAATGTCTTTCATCATATCCCCCATTAGAGAAGTCTATATCATATTATAACCATTTTTTTCAATAGTTAAAGAGACATGACATCAAATGGATCAATAAAAGCAATGTTGCATAATATACGATTAAAAACTATAATAAATATGAGAGTTTTTCCTTAAAGGACGGTATAAACATGAGGGTAGCATTGAATTTATATGCCTTAAGACATCACCTTAAATCAGAACATCAAATCGTAGAGACACTAAAACATCTCAAGGACTTAGGATACGATGCTATTCAGCTTTCAGGGATCAGTGACTGGACGTTTGATCGTATCGCATTGATTGCTGCCACATGCAAAGATTTGGGAATTGATATTGCAGGAACCCACCCTCGATTAAGTTCTTTAGACAATATTAATGCATCGATGATCGAACAACACAAAATGCTTCATACACAGGTGTTAGGCATTGGGTCCATGCCCGAAAAATACAATCGTCAAGATTTGACGCACTATCAAGATTTTATTTTATCTTGTCATCGTTTAGCGAGATCACTTAGTGAGCAAGGATTGACACTGACCTATCATCATCATGCGTTTGAGTTTAGTAAAATCCAAGGATTATATCCGATGGATATTATATTACAGACGATGCATCAATCACCCCTCATGTTGGAAGTAGATATTTACTGGCTTCAGTATGCAGGAATCAATCCATTAACATTTATTCAAAAATATCATCCACATATTGCGATGTTACATATTAAAGACATGAAAATCGCCATTACTGGGCATTGGGGAACCATACAACAATTTTGTCCTATCGGTGAAGGAAATATTCATTATCGACAAATCATTTCACAACTAAGATCATTAAATATCTCTTGGTTGATCATTGGTCAAGATGAATTCTATGGTGCAGATCCCTATGAAGATTTGCGAAAGAGTCTTGCTTTTGTCAAGTCAATCATTTAAACGTTTCACCTTTCCACAAAAACGACGGTAAAAGTTGTCAATACAACCTACTATATTTATGAAAAAAGTGATGAAAATCACTCTTTTTAACTTTAGTTAAAGTGTTTTCATTTACTGAAACGTTTAACAAAAAGATTCGAATTCATTGACAAGGCCATTTTTGCGTGATAAAATCATGATATAAAGTAAGCGATTTCATCGCGAAATCAGAAAAGGAGAAAAATGAAATGAAAAAAGTGTTTATGTTAATCACTGTATTATTCATGGCAGTTGGGCTCATCGCATGTGGTGAAGAACCCGTACCTACAGTGATTGATGAATCGCCAACGATTTCTGGTCTCACCCCAGCATCGATTAAGATTGGTGAAACCTTTAATCCTTTAGCAGGTGTCACAGCAAGTGACCCAGAAGATGGCAATCTTACCAGTGAAATTGCTGTTCAAGGTGTTGTTGATAATACAACCCAAGGCACATATACATTAACCTATGTTGTTATGGACAGCGCGAAGAATGTTACAGAACTCACACGTACTGTAACCGTAACGATTGGTGAAGCGCCAGTGATTAGTGGTGCAGGTAACAGATCTGTAACCTTTGGCTCAATCTTCAATCCTCTTGAAGGCGTCACAGCTTCCGACGAAGAAGATGGCAATCTTACACCTTATATCACAGTGACAGGTACAGTCAATCTAAACCTGATTGGTTTATATGATTTAACCTACACAGTGACTGACAGTGCAGGAAACGTAACCACTGTCGTTCGTACGATCAATGTTCTTTATGGTGCGAAGACTGTTGTTACCTTCACTTCATGGAACTTAGGTACACCAGAACAAAACAACATTCTCAGAAGAAGAATTGATGCGTTCAATGAAATGAGCAATTTCATCGAAATCGAAATCATGGAATTCACCGGAGATTACAATGCGTTCTTAGCAACGATGGCAGCTGCTGGAACATTCCCCGATGTCTTCATTTCTGGTAACGTTCCTGAACACATTTTAGCGGGTTATTCAGGTGAAATTACTTCTGTCGCAGAAGCAGATTCCGATTGGCTCAATGTTCCTGTGGCTTTAAGAGATGCTGTAACCTATAACGGTCGTATTTATGCGATTCCAGCAGCAAATAACTTCCTTGGAAACTTTGCTAACTTAGATTTAATTGACGAATCTGGTATTCTTACAGATTTCACCGTTCCAGGATATACCTATGCACAATGGATCGCTGCAGTAGAAGCAGCAACCGACAGTACAAAACTTGACGGTACATCAACTGCTGGTATCAACCATCCAGGTGAATTTATTAGCTGGCTTCCTGCAGTTCTTGATGATCAAGCTCCTCTTGCCCAACAACTTGGTATT
>CAYLLL010000144.1:0-3726 GCA_964384655.1 uncultured Mariniplasma sp.
AAAGATCAATCTCGATCGCGAATGAAGCGATTCCTTCTTTATTAAAGAGGAGATGATCTTTTTCAACACTGATTTTTTGATTTTGATAAGAGGGATCAAGGGGATTAAGTTCAGTTCTTCCCCAAGGCTCTGTACTTATTTTAGTCGGATGATCTGTGGGCACAATATTGAAATTAAACGACACTTGATTTTGATGACGTTTACGATTCGTAAAGACATAGATATTTTTCATTCCATCTTTTAATAATGAAACAATAACCGTGTGTGCATTGTGCTTTACCTTATAAGATGCATGAGGTTCAACATCAAAGGTTAGATTGAAATGATCAGCGACATCAAGGGTATAATGACTGACTAAAGGATTGAATGTTTCCATGAGTGCACCATTGAGGTGAACCTTTTCAATGATCGGCAGATCATACGAAGGGGTATTTTCTTTCACGATCTCATTCATTTTTTCTTTATACATTCTTGAGTTTAGGATAAACTTCGTAATATTCTTTGCGACTCGTTGCATATCAGAAAGGGATAACTCTTTCTTTTCATAAGCTTCCATGGTGTTATCTTTAAGTGAATTTTCTTTAGCATTGACAACAACCATATACAAATCGTTTTGTGCTTTGATCATGGCTTTTGTATTGGTACGAGTGCCTTCTTTGCCATCATCATTCATCTTTGCCCACCAGTCAGTCATGATAATGCCATCAAATCCCCATTCATTTCGAGCAACAACGGTATTTAAATCATAATTACTTGCTGCCCAAATGCCGTTAATCGGATTATAGGATGTCATAATGGCTTTGGCTTTCGCTTCTTTAATCGCAATCTCAAAACCCTTGAGATAAATCTCACGAATAGCGCGTTCAGATGCGATAGAGTCCGAATCAAAACGGCGATACTCTTGATTATTTAACGCAAAATGTTTCACCGTACCCGTCACTCCAGCACGTTGGAGACCTTTGACAACGCTTGCTCCCATGTATCCTGTGAGTAAAGGATCTTCACTAAAATACTCAAAGTTTCTTCCGCAAAGTGGATGACGATGCAAATTCATCCCTGGTCCTAAAAGGATATCGATATGATAATTAATCATCTCAACCCCTACACCGTAGTAGAGAGCTTCGATCAGTTCTTTATTCATGGATGATGCTAAACACGTTCCATTTGGCATCGAGGATGCTTGCATCCCTGAATCCATACGAATGCCTGAAGGGCCATCAGCACAGCTTAAGATAGGTAAGCCTAAAGCTTCGAGTTCTTCCGTCACTGCCCCAAAGGCTGATGCAGTCCCTGGAGTCACTTTCGGTGAAGACATGCCTTCACCTCTAACAATTTCTGATAATTGAGTCGGAGTCATCTGAGCGACAAAGTCATCAAGAGATGCCTTCTTGTGATAGACATCACTCAATGTGATGATGGATTGTTTGGTAGATACGAGTGGTTTGACTTGGTTTGCCTTCATTTTATCTTCGGGATGAATGGTTCGAAGAGGTACATCTTCTTCTGAATATACCAAAATTCCATCATGCATCACCGGACGCATCCGCTTAAAAGCCTTTTTAGGACGTAAAACCTCAGATAATTTTTGAATCAATCGATCTTCTTCCACTTCAAAACTGTGGCAAGCAAAAGGAGACATGACATCGGTAGATAGGTAAATGCGATACGTTCCTTTTTCTAAAACATACGATGAGGGGAAACCTGTTCTTCCTTCTTCATCATATGACGCCATATCATAATCGGTAAACGTGAGTGTTAAAACCTCAGATTCACCTGGGTTAAGTACACGTGTTTTTTCAAATGCAACAAGAACACGATCAGGTTTTCCTAAGCGTCCTTGAGGTTGTTTTACATAAAGTTGAACCACTTCTTTACCTTGATATTTCCCTTGATTGGTGACGGTGACGGTGACTTTATAGCCATCTTCAATCTTCACATCTTCCAAATGATATGAAAATGTTGTGTATGATAGTCCAAAACCAAAGGGATAACGAACCGCTTGCTTATTAAATGTAGAAAAATAGCGATAGCCTACATAAATGTCTTCATGATAGATATTTTCATCATGACCGCCAAAAGAACGATCACTTGGATAATCAGAGAGGTGATGTGCAATGGTATCAGGCAGTTTTCCTGAAGGTGTGATCAACCCTGTTAATACATCCGCTGCTGCACGTCCTCCTTCCTGTCCTCCATGCCATACATATAAGACTGAAGATATCGGATAGCGATCCATGAATGACATATCCATGATGTTTCCTGTATTTAACAAAACGACTGTTTTGTCAAACACATGGGTGACGAGATCTAACACCTTTTCTTCATCTTTTGAAAGCAAATAAGATCCCTCGGTATTTGAGTTATCTTTATCTTCTCCTGCAGTACGACCGATGACGATAAGGGCGACATCGCTGTGCGCCTTCGCTTTTTTGACAAGATCTATCGTTAAAGGCATTTCGACTTGACTCCATGGTTCAGAAGCCCAGAAACCAGATCCCGCATTGAATGGATGTTCTTCTTCCCAACGACGATAAACATCGAGTAACTCATCGTTGACCTTCACATAAGGGTTTTCTAATAAAGCATCAATGATGGATGTGACATGATCAACATTCACAAGACCACCTGATCCAGTTCCACTTTTATAATAATCCGTTTGAATTCGACCAAAAACAGAAATCTTCTGATCGATTAAAGGCAACACATTTTGCTCATTCTTAAGCAAAACAATGCCTTCGCTTGCAGCAAGACGTGACAAATCTTTCAAGCCAACGAGTGGCTTTCTTTCTTGTTTGTTTAAATGATGTAAATAGTTTTTCATAGGCACCTCGAATTCATAGTCAATTCCATTATAAATGGAATGATTAAAAATTTCCACATATGGACGAAAACGTTTGAAATTTCACATAAAAAAAACATGACCCAAGAGATTTTGAGTCATGTTTTGGTTAAGCTAGTGTTTGAATCACTTCCTGATAGATTAACGTGATGAGTTCTTCTTCAGTGACATCCATCTCCTGATGAACGAACTGAAACATCAACCCTGAAATCAGTGCTTGAATCACATATCGTTTGTGGGGATGAGGGCTTTTTGCAGGAATCTTGTTTTCAATAACTCCCACGCGCATAATACTTTCAAAACGCTTTTGCATCGCATCTTGAATACGTTTGATCTCGCCTTTGAGTTCATGATTTAAACGCATCATTTTGGTCGATGGGTGTTTCATAATGGCTTCCATCAACGTTTGAGCATCCTTCATGACGAGTAAACTACGCTTAATTTCTTCCTTAAACGCACTCTCAAAATCCATTAAATCGATGTCTGCAAGCAAAATATCCTCGTAGTGCTTTAAGAGATAGCGATAGGTTTCTTCAATCATCTCGTCTTTACTTGAGAAATACTCATAGACTGTGGATTTCCCAATTTCAGCATCTTTAGCAATCGTGGATAGAGCAATATCTTCGAGATCTTTTCCTTCTTTAATATAGGAAACTAAAACGCTTAAGAGTTTATCCTTTGCGAGTTGCATGTTCTTCCTCCTTCATCTTTTTATGATTGAGGGCTGCATAGATGGTAGGTACAACGACTAAGGTAAGGATCGTTCCGTAGATCAGGCCACCAATCGCAGTGATTGCCATCGGTTGAAGCAATTCAGAACCATTTCTAAAACCTAGTGAAAGTGTAAGCAATCCCAAGATGGTAGTAAGCGCGGTCATAATGATAGG
>CAYLLL010000145.1:0-3718 GCA_964384655.1 uncultured Mariniplasma sp.
CTGAAGACTGCAAAACGTGTTGAACTTTTTTGATAGTCCACACCAAGCAAGCCATCATAACGAAATCTTCGTTCAAATTCTTTCGTCAACGTTACCAGCCCGATATAAAGTGGGTAGACCTCTTGATTGATAATGATATGATCGTGTATATGAAGTTCAATGGGACGTTCAGTCGTAAAAAACTGATGATTTCCTTCGCGCTTAAGAAAGTGGATGGTATGATCAGTGAGCGAAATTTGAAAAACTTGTAGTGTGGTTTCAACGCGAATAAGGGTAAAATCATCAATAAATACTTTCATCGTATGTGTTCCTTTAGTGTGTCAATTATGATAGGTTTTTGGTTGAGTTCAATCGTTTGATCTTTGACGACAACGTCTGTTTCGTCATAAAAGTTAGTATAGATACCATCAATTAGAGGGACCTTGATCACGTTTGCATGCTCAAGATTGAATATCCCTAAAAGAAATTGATGTTGATAAGTATAGGAAAACATGGCGATGTCATCCTGTGGATAATAATTAAAATTCCCTTCAACAAAAATCGGTTGTTTTTTCAAAGATGCCAATCGCTTGATCAATGGTTCAATGGATGCTTTTGGATTCCAAGGAATAAGGTCATGTTCAAACAAACTTGGTGTGTGAGAAACTTCATGTTCCTGCCCAGCATAGATGAATGCAGGACCTTTGATGAAAAAGTTGAGTGAAAGCATCATGATGAAATGATCGTGATCCCTTACTTTGGATCTTAGACGAGGTTGATCATGATTTTCAAAACTTCTCATTTTCACATAATTTTTGGGATAAATCATCTCTTGTTGGAAAATGGCTTGGAGCCAGTTTTTAAGCTTTTGGGGATGAGTCAAATAGTCATTCATGTAATCAAAGATGTCGTAATCATAACACATATCAAAGGCTTGATACATTTCGCTATCCGAAGAACATTCATACCCAAGATCTCTTAAATATTTGATAAATCCTGGATGAACAGATTCAGTCAGCCAAATCAGATCAGGCCGAACTTGACTCACTTTTGCCCGTGCTTCTAGCCAAAAATCTAGCGGTAATAACGGGGCAACATCACAGCGAAATCCATCGACAATCTTTGACCAAAATAAGAGCACTTCAATAAGATAATCCCATACTCCACGATGTTTAAAATCAAGATCGGTGATATCACTCCAATCCCCTACACGGTTCGCAAATTCATTTTTATCATTCTTATAGAACCATTCAGGCTTTGTTTTCACCAGCACTGAATCGCGAGATGTATGATTAAAAACGATATCCATCATGACTTTCATACCCCGTTCATGGGCAGCATGAACAAGATCTTTAAAATCATCAAGCGTCCCATAAAGAGGGTCGATTTGATAGTAATCCATAATGGAATAAGGGCTGCCTTGGCTGCCCTTTCTCGCTTTTTTTCCTATCGGATGAATCGGTAGGAGATAGATGACATCCACACCTAGAGCCTTGATTCGATCCAGGTCTTCTTTAATTCCTTGAAAGTTTTGTTTTGTGGAATGTTGTCTTGGAAAGACTTGATAAAACGTCATAGATCGAAGATTAATATCCGTTTTTCTAGCCATAGTCTCACCTTAATTTATAATGTTATATGTTTTAATTTCCAAATATCTTGATTATATTGTTCGATTGTTCTATCTGAGGTGAAGAATCCTGAGTTAGCAATATTCGCAATGGACATCGCAAGCCATCTCGTACGATTCTTGTATGCACTATTAGCGACTTCATGTGCTTTGACATAACTTGCAAAGTCTTTCATGACAAGGAAATAGTCACTATTGAGTAATGCGTTTAAGATATAGTCAAAGTGTTGAGGGTTAGGATTGAGTTTTCTAATAAATTGGAAAACTTTTTGGAGTCTAGGATCTTGATCAAAGATTTCTCTTGGTTTGTAATGATTGAATGTATGAAGTTTCGTAACTTCTTCGGCGGAAAGACCGAAGATAATCTCATTTTCATATCCAGCTTTTTCCACGATTTCAACGTTAGCTCCATCGAGAGTCCCAATCGTAATGGCACCGTTCATCATAAACTTCATATTTCCGGTCCCTGAAGCTTCTTTCGTCGCAGTTGAGATTTGTTCAGAAAGGTCTGCAGCAGGCATAATGTATTCCGCATAGGTGACATTGTAGTTTCTGACGAAGACGAGTTTGAGTAAAGCATTCGTTTCAGGATCGTTATTGATAATATCCGCCACGGTATCTATCAACTCAATGACTGACTTCGCCATGACATATGAAGGCGCTGCTTTAGCACCAAAGATGAACGAATGAGGATAATAGGTTTCTCTGAATTCATGATCCGTCTTCAGTCTTTGATAGACATAAATGATGTGAAGAATATTCATGAGTTGACGTTTGTACTCATGGAGACGTTTCACCTGAATATCAAATAAGCTATCGACATTGAGCTGAACTCCAGTATCCTTATAAATGCGATCAGCAAGTGCTTGTTTTTTCGCACGCTTCATCAGGTCGACTTTAAATTGAACATCGCGATCGAATCTAAATTGGTCAAATTTGACGAGTTGTGTTAAATCCTTACGCCATGAAACCCCAATTTTTTCATCCAAAATGCTGACGAGTTCAGGATTTGAGTGAATCAACCAACGACGATGGGTGATTCCATTTGTCTTATTATTGAACTTAAGAGGATAGAGATGATAGAAATTGCGCATTTCAATGTTTTTCAAAATATTGGTATGTAGTTCAGCCACACCATTGATAGAAAAGGAACCATAGATACAAATATGTGCCATACGAACATGATTTTGCCCAATGAGTCCCATCAAGTAAATCTGCTCTTTATTGAAACGACCATCGGATTCAAGGATAAACTTGAAACGGCGATTCATTTCCGCAACGATTTCATAAATACGTGGTAATAGATTTCTAAAAATCTGAATATTCCATTTTTCCAACGCCTCAGCTAAAATCGTATGGTTAGTAAATGCACAGGTGCGTTGTGTGATATGCCAAGATTCTTCATAACCAATGCCCTCTTCATCCATTAGGATACGCATCATTTCGGGAATGACGAGCGTTGGATGGGTATCATTAATTTGGAATGTATAATAATTAGGAAATTCTCTAACATCTCTACCTAAGGCTTTATGTTCGTTAATCGCATTCTTGACCCCTGCAGCACTAAATACATAAGACTGCATCAAACGAAGAGTTTTACCTTCTTCAGTGGAGTCATCAGGATAGAGTTGATCGCAAATGCGTCGTGTAATACGGATGTATTCTTCACTCTTAACTTCTTGTCTATCCGAGGGTTCGGTTGACCAAAGACGAAGGGTTGTGACCACACCATTTTGATCACCTATGATATTGACATCATAGGGTACAGCTTTAATCCATTGAGGATTGATTAGTCGTGTATTTTCGACATACCCAAATAAAGGAATTTCAATGGCTTCATTGTCCATACGTTTTTCCCAAATAAAGGGTTTCTCTAACCAGGGATCAGGGAGTTCCACCTGACGATGGTTTTTAATTTCTTGCATAAAAAAACCGTGTTGATAACGTAGACTGTTACCAAAAAGTGGTAATCCAACGGATGCGGCGGAATCTAAGAAGCATGCCGCAAGACGTCCTAATCCACCATTTCCCAATCCAGCATCAGATTCACTGTTTTCAACTTCATTTAAATCGATACCTAACTCATTAAACACATCACGAACAACCTGATAA
>CAYLLL010000146.1:0-3705 GCA_964384655.1 uncultured Mariniplasma sp.
AACGTCTATTATATAAGACACCATGCATTATTATGGAAAAATCATTGACAACATGGGGTTTTAAGCATAGAATAGAACTAAACAAACCCACCATGTAAGCTTCAAAACATATGAGGAGGAACATCTGTGAAACACCCACTTACGACCTATTTTCTTGAGGTATATCAAGACTCTATCCATAAAATCCATGACAAAGTGATGTTTGTCGTTTCAGACCATAAAACCGATTATATCATTTTAGAAGGAAATGATCCCATGGGATTCTTTGGCGATTTAATTACTGTTGGATCATATCACGCCTTTAAAATACCGTTAACCCATCATAATGCGAACGTCTTAAGATCTCATTTTCCATTTACGAATCCAATCCCTGTACTAAGAAAAAAACGTTCCTTTGGTTTAGGGGATCGTTTAGGTATTGCGGGTGAAGGTCATCTTCGCATGTTTAAAGCGTGTGATGCGTATCCAGTCCTTGCACAACAATCCATGCGTGAACTCACCTTAACAAAGCGAAGTTATGAAGATGTTTTGGATGCTGCATCCTTTGCCGTTTTTAAATTTGGATATCATGAGGGTTTCGGTGCAGATGGTGACCATTTGAAAAAAATGGATGACATTGAACATGTCCTTAAGCTTGGATATACCATGATTACTTTGGACTGCAGTGATTATATCAAAAATGATGTGCTCACCTTATCAGATGATGAGATCAGAGCGCGTGTGGTATTACCTGAAGCGATGAAACAAACCTATTTAAATCGTGATGTCGCAATCGAAGGACACCTCATTCATTTTTCAGAGATGGATTTAATGCGCGCTTATTATGTCTATCAAGATGCGATAGGATATACCACGAAAGTCTATGAAACATTCTTCAAAGATCGTAAATACACAGCTAACCTCGAGTTATCGATTGATGAAACGATGACTCCGACAAAACCAGTAGAGCATTATTTTGTTTCCAATGAGTTAAAGAACCGTGGGGTCATATTGGACACACTCGCACCAAGATTTTGCGGTGAATTCCAAAAAGGTGTGGATTATATTGGGGATCTTAATCAGTTTGAACGTGAGCTAAGCGTCCATGCAGCCATCGCTAGACATTTCGATTATAAGTTAAGCATTCACTCGGGTTCAGATAAGTTTTCAATTTTCTCGATCATTGGGAAACATACGCAAGGGGTTTTTCATATCAAGACAGCTGGAACAAATTGGCTAGAGGCGATGCGTTTAGTGGCAATCAAAGATCCAAGTCTTTATCGTGAGGTCCATGCATTTGCACTCGATGCTTTTTATGAAGCTAAAAAGTTATACCATGTCACCACGGACTTATCAAAAATACCTTCACTCAATACCCTTAAAGATCATGAACTTCCAAGTCTATTTCAACTGAATGATGCTAGACAGCTCATCCATATCACTTATGGAGCGATTCTTACCGCAGAAGTTAATCAACATGACCGCTTTAGATCAAAACTCTATCGTTTATGGAGCACATATCATCAAGAATATGCTGCGATGCTTGAAAAGCATATCGGCGAACATATTCATAAGTTATATGAAGGATTTACTCAATAATTACTTCAAATTAAGGTGGAAAATCATCATTTGATCCGCCTTTTTTATTAACAGTTCATACCCACTTGACAAATTTTAATCGTTAGATTAGAATATTATTATAAACGCTGTTTATTATAATGGACAAATATACAATGATAAGGATGGCGACATGAAAGTAAAACACATATCTTTAGGATCTACTTTGTTGGCACTGGGCATATTATTACCTTTTCTAACGATTAACCAACCTCAATTAGGTCAAGTCTTTTTATTGATGCACATTCCTGCGTTACTTGCGGGATTTATCCTTGGTGGAAAATGGGGAGGACTCATAGGATTTCTCATGCCTCTTATGAGAAGCCTTATTGTAGGGATGCCACCTCTATATCCCACAGCGTTGATCATGTCATTTGAACTTATGACATACGCTTTTGTTGCTGGGATTATCACATCAAAATTATCATTGAAGACCATGCATGTAATTCTAGCGTTAGTGATCGCTATGATTGCAGGACGCCTCGTATGGGGTGTGATGAGTGTTGTCTTGCTTTCCTTAGAAAATATCCCATTTACTTTCAATATTTTTATTACTGGAGCATTCATCACTGCATTACCAGGAATTGCTATTCAACTTATTTTGATACCAACCTTAATCTATTTCATGGTTCGTGCTCAATTGATTGAGTCAAGATCAACTAAATGATGACACTTCAAGAATGGGAGCACATCCTTATGCAAACCATAGAACAATCGATAAAACCTTTCGTCATTGCGATCGATGGTGATGCGGCTTCAGGAAAAACAACCTTTAGTGATTCTTATAAGGATAACCCTTTAGTTTGGGTCATACCGATGGATCATTTCTATCTTCCTTTCGATCAAAGAAGCGATGATGTTGGGGGACATATGGATTATGATAAGTTGATTCAAGGCATTTTACTCCCTCATCAGCAACAAAAACTCATGCACTATAGCTGGTATGATCCCCATGCTTCACAGATTAACAAAGATTTCATTTTACCTTATAGGCCTATCATCATCTTAGAAGGAGCCTATAGCTGTCATCCTAAACTTCGGTCATGGATCGATTTAAGCTGCATGTTCACGATCACTCCTGCACTCCAAAAAAAGAGAATCATCATCCGCTCAGATACAAATACTTATGACAAATTCAAAGATGTTTGGATTCCAAAAGAAAAACAGTATCAAACAGAAACAAAACTTGATCAATACGTCAATTATCATATATATATCAATGAACAAGGAGAATCCCTATGAAAACATTCAAGTATGATCTCATGTCCCCCACAAGCATGGGCGTGAGAATTACACCCACTGATCGACAACCAATTGAAACCTCGCATCTTTTTGAAATGCAAGCAACCTCTGCAGAATCTAATGTGCTCAATGTGAGTGCATCTTTAGGCTTAAAGACAAAAGTACTTACCAAGTTTGTTGAAGACAGTGCAATTTCTCGTTTTATCAAACATGAACTTGGTCGAAGACACATTGATTTTGAAGGAATCTCTGTCCCACAAGGTGGACCTTGGGGATATAGACATCAATTCAATATCGCAGATAGTGGGTTTGCTTATCGAGGTCCACGTGTCCAAAATGATCGTGCTGGTGAAGTGGGAAGAACACTGTCCACCGATGATTTTGACCTTAAAAGAATCCTTGAAGATGAAGGTGTTAAATATCTTCATTTATCCGGACTCATCGCTTCCTTATCCAAAGAAACCAGTGATTTCTGCTTGACTTTAGCAAAACAAGCCAAAGCTCAAGGAAGTAAGATCTCCTTTGATTTAAACTATCGTGCATCCTTCTGGAAGGGAAGAGAGAAAGAACTTCGTTCGATTTTTCATGAGATCGCAAGCATCTCTGATGTCCTTATTGGTAATGAGGAAGATTTCCAGTTGTGTTTAGGCATAGAAGGACCAAAAGCGGGTGGGAAAGATATACATGGACAGATCGATCGCTTCAAAGACATGATGCTCAATGTTAAAAAGCAATATCCATCTGTTGATGTGTTTGCCACGACGCTCAGAGAAGTGGTTAATGCCAATGAACATCTTTGGGGTGCTGTTGTCCTAAATCATGGCACTTGGACGGTCTTAGAACCTAAACCTATTTTGGTTTATGATC
>CAYLLL010000147.1:0-3682 GCA_964384655.1 uncultured Mariniplasma sp.
TCTTCCCATAGCTCACGTAGAATGCCTTCGAGTGGGGATTCACCTGCCTTGAGCTTTCCACCCAAACCATTCCAACATCCCTGCCATGGTTTTTTCTTACGATTGACCATAAGAATTTGATTGTTATTGATAATAAATGCTAAAGTGTATGTATACATAAGGTCCCTCACACATCACTTTATTATAACACGGCAAAGCGATTTTTTTTAGATGAAGTATCTCTAACTTGTGATGATTCACGATTTTGTATATAATATGTGTAGTGAAGGAAAAGAGGGATGATGATGTCTTTTAAATCCATAGAAGATTATGTCAACACACTTAACGAGGATCAACGTTGGTGGTTCGATCAGGTGAGTGATTATGTCAAAAATAATAATCCAAATCTCCCGTTCGTTTTATCCTATCAGCGTCCCATGTTTAAAATTAAGCCTAAACTGTTTTTAATGCTTGGTGGAGGTGCTCATCATTTTTCCATCTATACCACTGATTTTGACTATGTCAACATGTGGAAAGTAAAGAAAATGCCTGGACTCAAGTTTGGAAAATCAGCGGTTTTATTTCCACTTCATAAAAAAGAGATGGTCACACTCGCGTATCAGATGTGTGATGAAGTCATTAAACGTGCAAACGAGTGATTTTATTGAATTTTAAAAATCATTTTTTGTGTGACAAAGGCTTGCAATTTTATCATGTTATGCTATAATAACACATGCACGGTTAAACACGCCTCCTTAGCTCAGCTGGCAGAGCAACTGACTCTTAATCAGTGGGTCCACGGTTCGATCCCGTGAGGGGGTACCATCGCAAATAAAAGCACATCCGCAGATGTGCTTATTTTTTTGTAATCTGAATGGATATTGGGAAATGGTCACTTAGATACTTTCCCTTTTCTTGATGGCGATGAATCGTTGACGTTTGGATCATCCATGCATTCGATAAGAAAATGTAATCAATAGGTTCCCCATCTACGTTTTCACTAAATCCATGAAAGGTTAAAGGATATGATTTCATCGAGTCATAGATGGATTGATGCGTATTTTTTAAACTAGAAATCGTCAAAGAATCGGGATATTGATTAAAATCCCCAGTGATGATATAAGGAAGGTTTTGTTGGTTAATCTTATGAATGATCTTGATGAGATGATCGGCTTGTCGATGACACACTTCATCACTCGAGTAATCTAAATGGGTATTAAAGAAATAAAAAGGAATTGTCCCTCCTATTTTTGCATAGGTCACAATTCGAGGAAAATTGCTGCCTTTTATGGTTGATTCAACTTCTGGTGTATCCGTTAGCCATAACGTTCCACTTTCCAAAACCTGAAGGCTTTTATGAATGGCGATAGGTGTTCCCTCACCTCTAGAATCACGCCCTTGATAAATCAGTTGATATTGGTGGCTAAGTCCTCGGAGTAAGTCCTTGAACATGCCTGGACCTGCTTCCTGCATTCCAATGACATCAAATGTCTCATTCAATATAAAGTTAATCATCTGATCCTTACGATACATCCATTGATGCTTTCCATCAACAGGAACATCAATACGTAAATTAATACTTGAGATATACATTTTCATCACCTAAACCTATTGTAGCATTTTTATCCTATGTTACATAAAAAAGACGTCTATCCTGTGATGACGTCTTTACCTAAATCATGATTTTTACTTAACTTACATTGACGGTTAAACTCAATGTGTGTTCGACATAGATGGCTACGTAAACAAGATCCGCATGTGGCATTTCTTCAGGAAGCTCTCCACTCCATCCAACAAAGATATACCCAGGTCGTTCAGGAGCATCCGGTAAGACAAATTCTGAAAGGTCAGCACCTGCAGCAAAATGTTCACTGTAGACCACATTACCCAGGTGATCTTCAAATGATATCTTTTGAATATCAACCGATATCGCATGCGTCTTAGAGACTTCAAGGACAAAAGTCATGGCTGCGAGTAACATGGTTAATGTCATGATGATATATTTCATAGAATCGTGCTCCTTTCATCAATTTCATACTCATTATACGTAGAATCTCTTACACCAAAATAACGCGTTTCTTACTTATTTATTAAATCGTATCTCGAAAAACCATTTTGGTCAGATGTTGCTTTAAATGCCTCAAATATTTGGAGGATTCATAGAGTGAGAGTTGTTCATCAATCCATATAAGATGATCTTCTTTTAATTTATCTTGAATCATCTTTTTCGATAATTCATGATAACGACGATCATCGATGAGAACACAATGGAATCCATCAGGTGTTGATTGACAAATGGCCTGAGTTCGCATATAATCTTTCGCTTTTTCACATTTCAAACGCAACATGGTATCGAAAGGTTGTTTCAGTGATTGTTCAGCAAAATATTGAAACTTGCGATAGTCATATTTGTGAATCCATAATTTCATTTTAGCAGTATTCAAAATGATTTCACTTGGTGCATCATGGTTTGATTGACAAGCATGCGATGGAAACAAAAAAAGTTCACCTTTGTGATGATTGTAGATTAAATAGAAATCCCAGGTGACGTTTAGTGTCTTCATCGTATCCCCTCCAAGATGCTTATAGTCTATCAAAAAGAGTTTAAGAGTGTATAACGGATTTCTTAAGTATTTCTTAAATAAAAAAGAGAGTAGCTTAACTACCCTCTAAACAATGTTATTCTTGTCCTAATTTATAGCCAAATCCCCACATGGTCAATACGATTTTTGGATGGGATGGATCATCTTCAATTTTTTCTCTAAGACGTCTGATATGGACATTGATGACATTATCATTATAATAGTACTCTTCACCCCAAACGGTTCGATACATCTGTTGTTTGGAGAATGTTTGATCAGGGTGTGTGACGAGTAAACGTAGAATCTCGAATTCTTTTAATGTGAGTTCAAGCAATTTACCATCTTTCTTCACTTCAAAGGTGCTTAAATTAATTTGAAGTGGACCGATGTCTATGACGGTTTTTAACTCTTTTTCATGTGATTTTTGTGAACGTCTAAGAACGGCTTTCACACGGGCAACGAGTTCTAACATGGAGAATGGTTTGGATAAATAATCATCTGCTCCAAGTCCTAAATTGATTGCTTTTTCCACATCGGTATCTTTGGTTGAGATGATGATGACTGGAACATCACCCTTTGAACGGATATGTTTGAGAACTTCTTCTCCATTCTTTAAGGGCAACATCAAATCGAGTAGAACACAGTCATAAACAACAGCATCAAACTGCTTAATGGCCTCTTCTCCATTGAATACGGCTTTGACATCAAACATTTCTTCTTTCAGTTTAGCTTCAATGCTTCGGCTGACGAGGATGTTATCTTCGACGATTAGAATTTTTTGTGACATAAGGCACCTCTTCTTCACTTATGATGAAAGCTTATTCTAATATCATTATATCATTAAGTATGCTAAAAGAAATGAAAAAAAATGCCTTGACCGCAGGGGGGCGCGGACAAGGCGACTGAGAATCAGTTAAACGACAAGAACACCCTAAAGGGGTGGGCCTCATCATATTGTTTAAAGGAATCTCAGGTAATTTCATTATATATGATTTATCCAAAAATACAAGGACTTAGCGAAAAAGTGTGTGCTGAAAAAGAAAAGCCTGTTTTCAGGCTTACAAGGTTTACTTTCGTTTTCGGCAAGAGTCTCTCACGATAATTTCGGTATCGACAACAAT
>CAYLLL010000148.1:0-3671 GCA_964384655.1 uncultured Mariniplasma sp.
TTTTGTTGAATTGGGGTATGATGTACACTTAGAAGGCGACCTCTACGAGACCATTAATGAAGGTGTAAGACAAGCCTATAATGAAGGTTTCTTGAGAAAAAGTGTTGCTAAGCACCCCATTACACGAGGCAATACCAATGATAATACACCTGCAGTGATTCATGTAAGACTCGTGCAAGGTAATCAGATAAAATTCACACTCGCACCTAAAGGTGGTGGAAGTGAAAATATGAGCCTAGTGAAAATGCTAATTCCCTCCGATGGGGTTGAAGGCATTAAAAAACTTGTGCTTCATACCATCTTTTATGCAGGAGGTAAGCCATGTCCACCGCTTGTGGTGGGGATTGGTCTTGGCGGCAATCTCGAAAAATCTGCACAAATTGCGAAGGAAGCTATCATGCGCGATCTTGATGATATCAACCCCGACCCTGTGTTAGCGAAACTCGAAAAAGAATTGCTTGATGAAATAAACACGTTAGGTGTGGGACCGATGGGCTTTGGTGGAAGTACAACAGCGCTCGCAGTTAAGATTAATGCATATCCATGTCATATCGCTTCACTTCCTGTAGCCATCAATCTCCAATGTCATGCTTCACGACATAAATCCTTAGTGATCTAGGTGACTATAATGAAATTAACAACACCCATTACAGAAAAAGATATTGTGAATATGCATGCTGGAGATATTGTTTATATCTCAGGTATTATATATACCGGTCGCGATGCGGCCCACAAACGGTTGGTTGAAACACTGCATCGTGAAGGTCAACTACCCCTTGATTTTAAAGGTCAAGTCATTTATTATGTTGGACCTGCACCTGCAAAACCAGGAAGACCGATTGGATCATGTGGACCGACATCAGCTTACAGAATGGATGCCTATTCCACCGAATTGATGAAACAGGGACTCAAGGTTATGATTGGTAAAGGTGATCGTAGCGATGCGTTTATTCAAGATATGATCCATGAAAAAGGAGTCTATTTACAAGCAGTTGGAGGAGCAGGGGCACTTTTAGCACGTAAAGTCGTGTCATCTTGTGTGGTTTTATATGAAGATTTAGGTGCTGAAGCCATCTACCGACTTGAAGTGATAGATTTTCCAGCGATAGTTACCTATGATATTCATGGGGGTAATCTGATTTTAGATGAAGTAAAAAAATACCAGACAACTGCACTAAAGGATTAGTCTAAACTACTCCTTTTTTGTTTGTTAAAATCGCGGTATAATAGAAAGAGATACAATGGATGAGGTGAAGCTATGCAGTATGAACGGTTAGCGAATGATGTCTTTTTCTGGGTTGATGAGAAAATCAAAAAGCATGGACCTAGACTTGCAGGAGATGAAGCGTCTTTAAATTCTGCAGATGACATTTACAATGATATGGAAAAATTTGCAGATTCAGTGGGAAAAGATGATTTTTATATTCATCAAGGGGCTTTTTTAGGTTGGATTCGTATCTTAGTTGTTGCTTATCTTGCAGCCACCATATGTTTATGGTTCAATCTTCCATGGATTTCCATGATTCTCACATTATCAGCGATTCTTATCTTAGTGCTACAGTTCTTTTTATATCTTCCATTATTGGACAGATTCTATCCCAAAAGACTCGCACGTAATGTTTATGGCATAATCGAGCCCAAAGAAGAGGTCAAAAAACAAGTGATCATCAGTGGTCATCATGATTCTGCCCATGTCTTCAACTTTTTCATACATCAACCGGATCTCTATAACCTAAGAACCACAGGTTCAATTGGTATCGTGATCCTTCTATTTGTCACAAGTATCGTGCAATTTGCTTTGCCAAATGTGACGATTTTACAATGGATAATCCCCATCATCGCTTCCCTAGGTTTCTTATTAGTTGGACAAATGTGGTTTTTCTCTTCAAAAAAGGTATCTCCAGGTGCGGGTGATAATTTGATTGCTACGGGTTTATCAGTCATCTTAGGAAAACATTATGCTTCATTAAAATCAAGTGATAACGCACTTAAACATACTCGCATTATCATGATGAGTTTTGATGCGGAAGAAGAGGGTTTAAGAGGAGCGAGAGCCTTTGCTAAAGCGCATGAATCGATGCTTAAAAAAATACCTACAACCATGATTAATATGGATTGTCTCTATGAAGAAAAAGAACTCTTTTTCTTGACATCAGACTTAAATAATTTTGTCAAACTCGATGATAAGCTTGCAGAAGATCTCAATCAAACAGCAGCATCGTTGGGATTAAAAACGAAAACGCAACCTTTAGCATTTCTTACTGGTGGTACAGATGCTGCGGAATTCGCAAAAATAGGCGTTAGTGCAACGACCATTATTGGAATGCCTTGGACCAATGATTCGAGAAGTCATGTCTACCATACGCCCAATGACACCTTGGATCATGTCGAAAAAAAAGGTGTTCAGTCGACCATTCATATCATCGATCAATGGATCAGACAAAACGATCACAAATAACCTTAAGGAGCAACTGATGAAAGAACAACGAATCAAACGTGAGAAGAAATATGAAACGAGTTTTTTAGCACTTTATGAAGACGATGTAAAACTAAGTGATGATTCAATAAAGAAGCGAGTCGTCATTAAGCACCCAGGAGGTGCATGTGTTCTTCCTTTGCTTCCAGATGGCCGGATTATTCTAACCATTCAATATCGTTATCCAATCGAATCCGTGATGATTGAGATTCCTGCGGGTAAGAAAGATTATTTTGGTGAGGATAGCCTTGCCTGTGCTCAGAGGGAACTTGAAGAGGAAACAGGATATACCTCTACTGAGTATACCCATCTATTCACCCTTCATCCATGTGTGGGTTATAGCGATGAAGTGCTCGATATATTCCTTGCTAAAGATTGTATAAAAAAAGAAAATCCCAAAGCCATGGATGATGATGAAGACATCGAGGTTATGATCGTTGATAAAGAGCAGATAAAGACTTTATTAAGAGACGGACAAGTGACGGATGGGAAAACATTAGTCGCTTTACAATACTATTTAATGCGTGAGAGTTGATGATGGATAAACGAAAGCTTGATCGACAACAGGATATCTTGATGGGTATGCTTCGCCCCTTGGTGAAACTATGGATGGCTAAAGATGCAAAGCGTCATGTGATCTTAGGTGAAGGCGTCAGTTTTAAACGCCAAGAACCTTTTGTCATGCTTGCCAATCACACCTTCATGTTTGATGTCATTCATGTCCCATTATTGTTCAAAAAAGTTCCTTTTATCGTCGCCAACCAGACGTTATTCAAAAAGAAAGCGACACGTTTTTTAGTGAGTCAAGTCGCTCATGTCATTCGTAAACAAAAGGGACAAAGCGATACAGCCACTGTCCGTGATTTAATAGGTGCTGTGAAACGTGGTTACCCCATTTTGATTTTTCCTGAAGGGGATACCACCTTTTATGGTGAGACCAATTATATCGAAGAATCCACGATGAAATTGATTAAAAAATTAGAGATTGATGTGATCACATGCAATGTCAGAGGCGGCTATTAATCGAAACCCCGTTGGGCAACGGGTAAGCGTAAAAATCGCTTTGCAGAATTTTACTATGAATTGACCATTCCCAAAGAAAAAGTCAAAGACATGACGGTTGAAGAGATCAATCATACGATTCAAAAGGCTTTATATCATAATGCTTATGAGTATCAACGCAAACAAATGATCA
>CAYLLL010000149.1:0-3665 GCA_964384655.1 uncultured Mariniplasma sp.
TCTACCCAGTCATCATCGGGTAAGCGTGTCTACGAAGTGGGAAGCCTGCTCGGATTGATCAATACACGGATGTCGTGAAAAAGAATCATGGAGAAGCTTTAGCCTACATTCGTCTTCAAGATGGACAGTATTCAGGATCCATCGTTAAATTCTTCAGTGAAGCTAACTTAAAACAATTACCTCTCAAAGAAGGTAACATTTTATTCTTAGTTCCAGGAGTATTTGATCACGTTTCGTCTGCACTGGGTGCCCTTCGCATAGAATTAGCGAATGAATTTCATATGATTCCAGAGAATACCTATAAATTCCTTTGGGTTGTCGATTGGCCATTGCTCGAGTATAGTGAAGAAGAAAAGCGGTTTTATGCGAAACATCATCCCTTCACTGCACCTGTGGATCCAGAAGTTCTTAGAGATAATCCTAAAGAAGCTATGGCTAAAGCGTATGATATTGTCCTCAATGGGTATGAAATTGGTGGTGGATCGATCCGTATCCATCGTCAAGAAGTTCAGCGCTTAATGTTTGATACGTTGGGGCTATCGAAAGAAGATATCAATCATCGATTCGGATTCTTTGTCGATGCCTTGAAATATGGGACACCTCCACATGGCGGATTAGCCTTAGGGTTAGACCGTGTGGTGATGCTTATGACCAACACAACCAACATCAAAGATGTTGTTGCATTCCCTAAGACTCAGAGTGCTAAAGATGTGATGATGCAAGCACCAAGTGATGTTGACTTAATTCAGCTTGAAGAACTTAATATCAAAGTAGGTGAAGGAAAATGAAGAAAATAACCCTCGCAGGAGGATGTTTTTGGGGTGTAGAAGGGTATTTTACCCAACTCAAAGGCATTGTGGATACAACCGTTGGATATATCGATGGAAACAAATCCAATCCTACCTATAAA
The DNA here is from genome assembly GCA_964384655.1 of uncultured Mariniplasma sp. GTDB lineage: Bacteria > Bacillota_I > Bacilli_A > Acholeplasmatales > Acholeplasmataceae > Peloplasma. The sequence continues at coordinate 911 of CAYLLL010000149.1, forward strand.
GAAGTATGTGATGGCACCGCTTCACATGCAGAAGCGATGGAACTTATGTATGATGAAACCATCATCACCCTCGAAAAAATTCTTGAACATTTCTTTAGAATCATCGATCCCTTTTCAAAGTTTAGACAAGGACATGATGTCGGTAGACAATACCGTACAGGGATTTATTATGAAACGGAAGAAGATTTAGCAAAAATCAATGCCTACTTGTCGTCTTATTTTGGTAATGAACTCAAAAAGGTGAAAACTGATGTGAAGAAAGCCTTAGATTTTGAGCCTGCAGAAACGTATCATCAAGATTATCTAAAGAAAAATCCACATGGATACTGTCATGTGGACTTAAATCTTGCACGTCCGGAGGAAAAGAAATAATGCGTAAGGACTATATTTCTTGGGATCAGTATTTCATGGGTGTAGCAAAGCTTTCAGCGATGCGCAGTAAAGATCCATCGACACAAGTAGGTGCGTGTATAATCAATCATGATAAACGTATTGTTGGGATTGGCTACAACGGTTTACCCCAAGGGTGCAATGATGAGTTATTCCCATGGAAAAATGAAGGCGATTATACAGAGACTAAGTATCCTTATGTTGTGCATGCTGAAGCGAATGCGATATTAAATGCGACTCAAAACTTAAAGGGATCATCGATCTATGTCACTCTTTTTCCTTGTAATGAATGCACAAAATTAATTATTCAAAGTGGAATTAAAGAGATTGTCTATGAATCCAATAAATATCAGCATACCAAGGAACACGAAGCGGCAATACGCATGCTCAGTGCTTCAGGTGTGACGTATCGCCAAATTGAAGTGGGTGAACTGACCTATGTTAACCCTTCTGAGAAGGTATAAAAGATTTTTAATCGTCATCAGTTTTGCGTATATCTATACGCTTTTTGTTCTTGTTGCCCCTACATCACTTGAAGTGACTGCTCCAGGTGGGTTGACGAGAGTCGATCAAACGATTGACATTGAAGGCGTGGAATTCGTGGATGATTTTTATACCATTTATGTCTATTCTTATTATCCAGTCACCGCCTTTCAAAGTTTTATTTTAGCAAATGATCCACGCATGGATTTGACGCCTATGACGTTAAGACAGCAAGATACATCATGGAGAGATCAATTTTTAGCTGGACAAGTGTCAAAATTAGTGAGTTTAACATCATCGTTAATCAATGCGTATCAGTTAGCGAGTGAAGTGGATGATACCATATCCATTGACTATTCATTTCAAGGGTTATATGTCTATTATCGGCCAAGCCGATTAAATGAACTTGAGATTGGTGACGAAGTGGTGGAGATTAATGGTGAATCCTATATAGGTCATGACCCACAAAGTTTTTTCGATCTGACACAAGTTTCTGAGGTCACCTTAAAGGTCAAACGAGTCGAAGATGGTCAAGATGTCTATAAAACGATCACCTATACGTTGGATGAAGGTGAACCGGGATTAATCTTCTACCCAAATTATGCGATTCATGATGCGTCACCACACTTCGCTTTACCAGGATTAAATACGGTGATAGGTGGACCTAGTGGTGGGCTCATCCAAACATTAAGTATTTACGCAAGTTTACTAAAAATAAACATTGATGATGTAAAAATTGCAGGGACGGGAACGATAAGCATCACTGGATCTATCGGAAGAATTGGTGGAATTGTTCAAAAAATGTACACTGCAATGGACGAAAAAGTGGATATATTTTTCCTTCCAAGCGGTCACGTTGATGATGTTCCTGATCTAGATTTTCCCTATCAAATCATCGTTGTATCTACGATAAGAGAGGCAGTTGAAGCGCTCCATGAAGTCATTGATTAATCGAATTGACCAATTTTTTCACCGATATAAAAAACTCCAAAAATTGATTGATAAAGAGACAGAAGTCAAAGGTGTTGCGAAATCCGTGTTGGGTGGACTTTTGATCAGTGTAATGATCTTGCTAATCCCTGTATTACTCTCTGTTAACATGTTTATATATACTAAACTTACATTTTTACTTGCTATTATTCTATCAATCATCGTTATTGCTTGGCCGTATCTTTATTATGTTGTCTATTACAGGCTGCTTAAAAACTATTATCCAAAAGTTGAAGATATCAATACAAAGATTCCGCTTTTAGTTGAAGCTACCATTATATCGATCGTTTTGTTGGTGATTGTCATCACTGCCTTATCGATTATTTTCTAGGAGGAAGTATGTTAATTAGTGTTGGGATTATTATTTTAGCGATTGCCATTGATCAAATCACTAAGCTTATAGCGAGTTCAACGATTCCACTTAATAGCCCTGATATCGTATGGATTCCAAATCTCTTAGAGTTTTCTTATCATCATAATGATGGGATGTCTTTTGGTCTGCTTGAAGGACAACAAGTGCTCTTCATGATTGCAACCATCGTTGCTTTAATCATGTTTGGTTATTTGTTATTGGATACTGATTACAAGCATAAAAAAGTCTATAGTATTTCTATTGCTTTATTTATCGGTGGGACATTAGGGAATGCGATTGATCGTGCTCTTTATGGATATGTCATCGATTTTATGCATTTTCCATTTCTTGATGGCCTTTTAAATGCGGTAGGTTTAAGTAATTTTTACAACAATTTTGCAGATATGTTTTTGAGTGCAGCTATTGTACTGTTTGCGGTTGATATCTTTTTCCTTGAAGGAAAACGGAAGAAAAAGGAGTCCAAGAAGGATGAAGAAACAACTGAAAGTTGATCATGAACTGCAAAAAATGCGTTTAGAT
>CAYLLL010000150.1:0-3663 GCA_964384655.1 uncultured Mariniplasma sp.
CGTGACGTTAGAATCATTAAAGGTCGTCATCCTGTCGTCGAAAAATTTACACCATTCGTTGAAAATGATGTCATCATGAAAGAAGGAGAAATCTTCTTGATCACCGGACCAAACATGAGTGGTAAATCCACCTATATGCGCATGTTTGCTGTCATGGTTTATATGGCACAGATCGGTTGTTTCGTACCAGCAGAAAAAGCAGAGTTACCCCTCTATGATGCCATTTATACACGCATTGGATCCTCAGATGACCTCTCTGGTGGTAAATCCACATTCATGGTTGAAATGGTTGAATCGAACGAAGCATTGACCAAAGCGACAAAACGTTCGCTTATCCTATTTGATGAAATCGGTCGTGGAACAGCGACGTATGATGGGATGGCACTCGCACAAGGTATGATTGAATACATTCATGAAGTCATCGGTGCACAAACGCTGTTTTCAACCCATTATCACGAACTCACCATCCTAGAAGAAACCTTACCTCGGCTCACCAATCTTTGTGTCAGAGCGAAAGAAGAACACGATACGATGGTATTTCTCCATCATGTTGAAAAGGGAACAACCGATAAATCCTATGGGATTCAAGTCGCATCTCTTGCACATTTACCTAAAAGTTTGATTGCCCGTTCGAAAGATATCTTAACAGCACTAGAAAAGAAAGAACATAAAGTCGTTTTTGATCTTTTCAATTATAGTGATTATGAAACCAAAGATATTCAATCGGTATCGCCAGAGCAACTCTCGTTACTTGAAGATATTGAAAACATCGATTTAGATCATCTTACCCCTATTGATGCGCTATTATTAATTCGTCACTATCAATCCATTCTAAAGAAAAAGTAGGAACTTTTATGCCATTGATTCGTCAAATGGATGAACGACTTGCCAACATGATTGCTGCTGGAGAAGTTGTTGATCGACCTGCATCTATTGTCAAAGAACTCGTTGAAAATTCAATCGATGCAAAAGCTTCATCCATTATGGTGGAGATTTTTGACATGGGCATGTCAAAAATCAAAGTGACTGATAATGGTGTAGGCATGGATAAAGAAGACGCACATTTAGCGTTTCATCGCCATGCAACTTCAAAAATCAAAGATGAATTTGATCTTTCTCACATCCAAACGTTAGGTTTTCGTGGAGAAGCACTTGCAGCGATTGCCTCAGTTGCAAAAGTAACATTAAAAACGAGACAAGAAGATGAAGACGGATGGTTTGTTTATGTTGAAGGTGGGCATTTCATCAAAGATGGTTTAGCGACACTCAATCGTGGGACCGTTGTTGACGTGAGTGATTTGTTTTATAACACTCCCGCAAGATTTAAATACATTAAAAGTGATCTCACTGAAAAGGCGATGATCTCTGATATTTTTGATCGCTTAGCTCTTGCTCATCCAGAAATACGTTTTCAACTATTTATGGATCAAAAACTGATCAAAGAAACATATGGTAATCAAAATTTTTTCAGTTTGATTGATCAGATTTATGGACCACGCATGACCAAAGGGATGATTACCTTTAAAGAAACAGTCCAAAAAATGACGATCGAAGGGTATTTATTGTCACCCAATATTGCTCGTTCGAGAAAAAAAGATATCTCCATTTTTGTCAATGGACGATTTATTAAAAATTACGCGTTAGTTCAGGCAGTGGTCGATGGGTATCATTCCTATATGATGATCGGTAAATTTCCTATCGCTTTAATTCACATCACCATTGATCCCTCACTTTTGGATGTCAATGTACATCCCCAAAAATATGAAGTGAAATTTGTCAATGAAATGATTCTTGCTTATCATATTGAGATGTATGTAAAAAAAGCATTAATGTTAGAAAAACATGAGATTCCTCAAGGTCTTGAAACGATCAAGAAGAGTGTACCTCAAGAATCATATACACCACTTTCCATGAGTTTTGAAAATTTAATCCTAAAGGAAAGTCATCTCTTGGAGGATATTCCATTAAAACGTTTACCTGAACTCCTTTATGTGGGCACGTTTGCTGGGACCTATCTCCTTTTTCAAAATGAGGAGGGTTTATTTCTTGTCGACCAACACGCCGCTGCTGAAAGGGTTCGATATGAGCATTACACCAAATCGCTTGCTCATCCGACATTCGCCACCAAGATGATGTTTATATCCCATCCTTTGTCAATCACACCTGAAGACAAAGAGATTTTAAAGACTCATGAGTCGGAATTAAAACATTATGGATTCGAATTTGATTCGTCCCATGAACTCACAGCAATTCCTACATGGCTTAATGAAGATGAAATTGAAATTGCGCTTGAAACCATCTCAACTACACTCAAAGAAAAGAATACCATCGATCTAGGAATCCTCCGTGATTCACTTGCAAAAGATGTCAGTTGTAAAGGTGCCATTAAGGCAAATACAGCCTTGAGTGTCCTTGAAATCAATCATTTAATGAGTGAGCTCTCTTCATGTGATAACCCATATCATTGTCCACATGGAAGACCTACCATAGTGCGTTTATCAAATTACGATGTTGAACGCATGTTCAAACGGGTGGTCTAATGAAAAAGTGTGTGATTATTGTTGGACCTACTGGGTCAGGAAAAACAGGATTATCGATCAAGCTAGCTAAGCACTTTGGATTCGAGATTATCAATGGAGACTCAGTCCAAGTGTATCGAGGGCTTGACATAGGATCAGCAAAGATAAAAGAAGAAGAAAAAGAAGGCATCATCCATCATTTAATCGATATTAGAGATCCCAAAGAACCTTACAGTGTTTTTGATTTTCAAAAAGAGGTTCGATCATTAATCGATTCACTTCCTTTACCCATGATTGTTGGAGGTACAGGGTTTTATATTAATGGTGCGATTAGCAACTTTGAGTTCATTGAAGAAAAACGTGATGATGCGTTCGATCGAAAGCATGATCACTTAACCAATGAAGAACTCTATCGAAAACTGATTGATCTCGATCCAAACATTACGATCGACATGAACAATCGTCGGCGTGTCCTTCGAGCCCTTGAACAGGCACTTCAAGGGACACCTCGCTCACACAAGGTGCGAAAAAATGAACGTCTTTATCATGCCCTTATTCTCTATTTGGATATGGATAAGAAGGTGCTTGTGGAACGTCTATGGATGCGGTTAGAAAAACAATTGAGTGACGGATTTATCGATGAGGTCAAACGATTAAGCGATCAAGATATTCACTTAAATATGATTGGGTATCGCGAAATTGATCAATTCTTGTCTGGGGAATTATCGTACGATGTGATGAAAGAACACATTATTAAAGCATCGAAGCGATTAGCAAAAAAGCAAAAAACGTATTTTTTGAATCAGATGCACCCAGTCATTCTCGATGCATTATCTCCGACACTATTGGAAGATAGTATAAACATAATTCAGAAATTTTTGGAGGACTAACATGAATCTATCCCGATTAATACACCCACTCTATGGTGAAAAAACAACGAAAAGAGCACTCTATAGTTCACTTCTTTTAGGGTTGTTCGCCACATTATTCATTCTCATCATCTTTTGGGATTCACTCGCATCACTTGCGCTATGGAAAACCATTCTCATAGGGATTCTATCCTTTGATATTTTTGCAGGTCTCGTTGCCAATTATACGAAAGGGACGCAACAATATTATCAACAAAGACCACGCTTATCACGTG
>CAYLLL010000151.1:0-3656 GCA_964384655.1 uncultured Mariniplasma sp.
TAGACAAATGCTGTAATGTCGCCATCACGATCGTCATTTGCTCTAAATCTTGGGAATAAGTTTTGGTTGAATGGTTGACCCCATGGAACTTCAATGACTCTTTGTGCAGCGGGAACACCCACGATACCTGCAGGAGAGATGAAGGTTAATTCAGGAGCCATGGTATCCATAGCAACTTCAATCGATGCAGCAAAGTTTAATTTCGCTTCGCGAACGGGTGCTGCATATTTGTTTGCTGGAGCTTCGATATCTGCCCAAGCTTCTACAACATCATCAAATGTAATGGAATCCACATTGTTAGGAATCACTAATGGGCGATTCGGGTCAACAAATTCTTCGGTTCCCCAAGCTCCTCTAGTCCATTTGTATTCAAATGTTGTGTATGGAGACGTTACATCGACTGTAAATGTTAACGTGTAATGAGTTGCATCCACTTTGGTCGCAACATATTCTGCTGTACCAGGAGTCCATCCATTAAATGCACCAGCTGCACTTAATACTGCATCAGTAGGTGTATTGGCTGGAACAGTCAAATTAATGGTTACTGTGACTTCTTTTGCTTCAGTTAAAGTTTCACTTGGATAACCTAGATCGAAGAATACTTCATAATCTTTGGTGTTGTCAAGTGCATCTTCAAGAATAATAACAAATGCATTTAATGTTGTATTGCTCTTTGCAAAGTCAACACGTTCGATGGCAAGAGGTTCACCATAAACGCCTTCAGAAATTACTTCTTTGACCATGAACCAGCTTTCAACCATTGCTTGAGCTTCTTCCTTATCAGTAGCTGCTGGATAAGGTGATGCTACAGATGCAGAGGTCTTTAAGATGATCGTGTGAGGATCAACTGCATAAGTTCCATCTTTTTCTTCAGCAACGTAAGGCATTAACTTGAATGAGAATGCTTCTTCGGCAAATTCAGCAGGTGTTAAGAATACGTTAGAATTGTCAGTGACAGCGTCACCAGCATTGACAACGTAAACCACTTCTGTTGTACCAACCACTTGGTTCGTGAAGAATCCTGTATCTGGTTTTAAGTCACCAGTCTTCTTTGTTGCATCGTCGCCAGCATAGATTAGGAATCCTGCCCATGTTTCAACTGCAGAAAGAATAACTGCTTTGACTGGATAACCGGATTCTGCAACACCTACGTTAACCAAAATTTGGTCTGGAGTTGCCCATGCAGGTCCAGTAAGTGTCCAACCCCAGTGGTGAAGACCTAAAGTTTCTTCATAAGCACCAGCTGGATCGTAATAAACTGCGATGACATTATATCTGTCTGGATCAGCAACGAGATATTGTGCCCCGGCTGCGCCTTCCCAAACATAAACGTGAACAGTCTTACCTTCTTGGATAACATCAGCACCAAGGTTGACGTCACCTGTTAATTTCATACCCCAATCAGGACCTGTTCCCGATGGCCATTCAACTGCGATGAATCCGACAGCAGTGCCCACCGCAACGTTGTCAAAATTAAAGTATGCACCAAAGTCGTCAACGCCATCCTTGAGACGACCAGCGGCAGTGTCACCCCATGCCCAGGAGCCGAGTGTATCATATTCGCCATCCCATGCTTGGAAGTGAACAACTAAATTCCCTGTTCCAGCAGCGCGTCCGTTTAAACCTAATAGGAACACAGCTGAGGCAACGAGAATTAAAGCTAAAAACACTTTCTTCATTTTCTTCCTCCTTAAAAATTTAAAGAATGTAAACATCCTTGCACCACAATCATATCACATATATGTGAATAATGTAAACGCTTTAGATTTGTGTGCATTGTGCAACCGTTTTCCTTTTGAAATCGCTATCATCTTTTTAGGATATGATTACTTAATCATGATATAGTGGTATCGAGGAGGAATGAGAAATGAAAAAAATATTTTCTTTATTACTAATGCTTTTCATGCTCACATTTGTGGGCTTCACATCATTAGCATCTGAATTACCTACATCATTGGTGGTTCATTACTACCGCTATGATGAAACGTACTCTAACTTTAATATGTGGGTATGGGAAAATGAACCTGTATCTCGTGGAGGTATCCAGCACGATTTTGATCCTCTTATGGTCGATGATTATGGGGTCTATTATGAAATCGATCTTGAGGAAAGCTATCCTGGTGCAACCCGTATCGGGATCATCATCAAACAAGGTGGATGGGATGGTTATCGCGAAATCGGTGGTGATCGCTTCATTGAACTCTCTGAAGTTGAGGTTATTGGAGGGGTTGGACACGCTTATTTCGTTGAACAAGACATCAACATTGGACTAAGTCAAGATGATCTAACCAATAATATTCCCGACTATCGTGAAAAGATACTATCTGCAAGTTTTGACACACAAAAGAGAATTTCAGCAAAACTAACGCATGTTCCTGAATTAGGATATGAAGTTTATGAAGGAAGTACAATGCTCCAAAGTGGTGCGGTTACTTCAACCAGTGTCCTTATTACGATAGCGAATGTAGACATCAGTAAAACCTATACGCTACGCATTAAATTTTCAGCTGATCGCGTGGTTGACCGCATCGTTTCGCTACAAAACCTTTATGATACCGATGACTTTGAAAACCTCTATACATTTGAGGGAACTCTTGGTGTCTTTAAAGATGGTTCTGAAACCGTTTTCAGATTATGGGCTCCACTCTCTTCTTCTGTCAAGTTAAACCTTTACAATCAGGGTCATCCCAACTACAATGCACAAGGCGAAAAGGTCAATGAATTGACGCCTTATCAAACTGAGGACATGTATCCGATTGAAAGTGGTGCATGGGAAGTTCGATTGACCGGTGATTTTAGTTTTAAATATTACACATTTAGTGTGACCAATAACGAAGTGACTCATGAAGTCACAGACCCATACTCCTATTCAACAGGAGCGAATGGTCAACGCAGTATGATTGTTGATTTCAGTCAGACTAATCCTGAAGGATGGGTTTATGGTGAACGTCCTGATACCATCACGAATCTAACAGACTATATCGTTTGGGAACTTCATGTCCGTGACTTAACAACCCATAGTTCATGGAACGGTACAGAAAGTTATCGTGGTAAGTTTATGGGCATGACCGAGTCAGGAACCACCTACACCAAAGATGATGTGACTGTCACGACAGGGCTCGATCATATCGCTGAACTCGGTGTTAATGCGGTTCAATTGTTACCTATCTTTGATTTTGGTTATGTCGATGAAGCTGAAATGGCGACGAATCCTGCCTATACCAACACGTTTAACTGGGGCTATATGCCATATCATTTCAATACACTCGAAGGTTCTTATTCAACCAATCCATTTGATGGTGCTGTACGCGTGAATGAATTTAAACAAGTCGTTCAAGCGTTTCATGCGAAAGATATTCGGATCATTATGGACGTGGTCTATAACCATACGGGTGAATCCGATACGTCAAACTTCCATAAAATTGTTCCAGGTTATTATCATCGATTAACATCAACCGGTGGTTTCTCCAACGGATCTGGTACAGGAAATGAAACTGCATCGGAACGCTCGATGGTTCGTAAATTCATGGTAGACTCCGTTAAATTCTGGGCGACCGAATATAATCTATCTGGGTTCCGATTCGATTTAATGGCACTCCATGACATCGATACAATGAATGAAATTCAAGCAATGCTTGAAGAGATTGATCCAACGA
>CAYLLL010000152.1:0-3641 GCA_964384655.1 uncultured Mariniplasma sp.
CATGGCTTCACCAAGGATAACACCTAAGATTAATAAGATGGTGATGACAAGTAATAAACGACCTTCAAATTGGAAAAGATGAAGGATTAAACGACCAAAAACAAAACTGATGGCTGCTGCGTAGACAGAAGCGATTAAACTACCCACAAAACCATTGGCGTGAGCTAAGATTCCTTTAACCCATGCATTGAAGGGAAGTAATTTTGCTTCTACGCCTAGACCGATAAACATAAGCATGAAGGGAAGAATTAAACTTGAGTAAGCGATGTTTTGATCTTGAATGAGATGGATGATATGCATCAAATTGAGCGAACCTACCATACCATATAAGATAATAAGGCCAAATAGATACAAGCTACTACCGATCGATCCCATCACTAAGTATTGGAATGTTCGATAAGGCTTCTTATTTGATGTGGTCAAAATGTATGCAGCAATCCCTGAGATTTCAAGGAAGACAAACAGATTGAATAAATCCCCTGTAAGTAAGAGTCCATTCAAACCCACAAGTGCAACCAAAAGGGTTGATGCATAAGCTTTTTCTTCTTTGATATGAATGATGACCACTGCTAAGAATAAGACATTCACAATAGCTAGACCAAAGATTGTATAGGTATCCACATAAAGATTAATACCATAAGGAAGTTCAAACCCTCCGATATTGACAATTCCTTTGGTGATAAACCACACGGCAACACTATTGAATAATGTGGCTAGAACTGTGAGATAAGGTGCAACTTTTTTACTAATGATTGAAAGGAAAGCCAAGAGTAATGGAATCGCAATTAAATAGATAGGACTCATGTTACTTATCCTCCAATCTTTCTAAATCGAGGGTGCCATAGGTTTGATAAATCTTCTTTGCAATCGCTAAACCTAAGGCTGTTGTCCCTACTCCGATGACAATCGCGGTCAGCACGAGTGCTTGAGGGAGTGGATCGACATAAAGGAGTGCTGATGAAGCGTTGGTTGATGTGATGATAGGAGCAATCCCACCAGTGACATAACCCACGCTGATGATGAAAAGATTTAAACCGAGTTCGAGAACATTTAATGAAATGATGATTTTCATGACATGACGATTGATGAACAATCCGTAGAGTCCAATCATCATCATCAATATCGCTGCATATTGGATCATACGTATTCCTCCTCACTCATGAAATGGTCAATCACACCGGCGATTTCGCTACCGACTTTAAGACCAATCAACATGTAAACTATGGGGATCATTCCACTGCTGATGAGGTCGCCAATGACACCATTGGGTAATAAATTCTTCAAGAAATATCCACCAACGATCAAACCGACGATGCCTAAAATGACATAGAGTGAACCAGCGATCCCTTCCATCCATTTGAATGCTTGAATCTTCGATCTAAACTGATCATCTGCAAGATAGAGCAAGAGAATGGCACTAGCAATCATCGTACCTCCAGGAAAACCTCCACCAGGCGTCAAATGACCATGGAAAATGATATAAATACCGGTGACTAAGATGATTCCAAATAAAGCTCGTGATCCTACACGAAGCATGAAATTAGGTTTAAAGGACAATGTCATACGACGTTCTGATACCCCACCTAAAAGTAAGGCAACACCGAGAGCACTGATGAAAAGTACGGTGACTTCACCTAAGGTATCAAAACTACGATAGTCAACAACGATGGCTGTCACGATATTGGCAGCACCACTTTCTAAATCTTCTGTGATGCCATAAAGAATATCACCCATCGCATCTCTTTCAATAAAGCGTAAGGATATTCGATCTTGGACATCAACATCACCAAATTTAGGAAAATTGGGATTTGCATTCAGCGATAAAATGATGATGATGCCTAGAGTCATTAAGAGAACGAAACCAAATAACTTTTTCATTTCGTCACTCCTTTCTTCTTCATTGAAAGAAGGGAGAAGATAAATAGAGCTGTCACAAGACCCGAGCCGACGACCGCTTCTGTAATGGCCACATCAGGTGCTTGTAGCAAGACAAAACCCACGACGGATAACATGCTTAACACAGAAAGAAAAACCACACTTTTCATTGTATGCTTGCTGGAGACAGCAAGAAATGCAATGATCAACAATAAAGCAGATAAAACGATCGTTAATACATCATACATGGTCATGTGTGTCACCTCCTGAAGCAAGTTCATCGATGATGAGATTGGTGGGTCGATGGGGTGAACGATGGGTTGCTCGTGCAATCACTGAAGAACCAATCGGATTTGAGATCGCAATAAATACAATAATGACAATGACTTTTAAGACCCAGGTGGGTTCAGCAAAGAAAATGCCAATCATAATGGAAAAGGATCCGAGGGTCGTTGCTTTTGTTCCTGCTTGAATACGGTTAAATGTGTCAGGCATTCTTAAGACACCTAATCCGCCGAGCATGTAGAACAAACCACCGATGATCAAAAAAATAGAACTAGTGATGGCCATGATGTTTCGCCTCCATATATCGTGCAAATACCACGGTTTCAAAAAAGGATAAGATCGCGTAAACGATCGCTATATCTAAGAAAAGTTCATTTTCAAAGAATAAGGCGAGCATCCCAATGACACCTACAATGATCATATTCATCGTATCAAGAGACACGACACGATCAGGTAAAAAGGGTCCTTTGATCAATCGGACTAACGTAAATAATAGACCGACACCTAGCAATCCAAAAACGATATATTGTATCATCATTTGAAGATACCTCCTAAGATGTTTTCAAAGGGACCACTGATATTCTTTTGGTGTTCTTCTTCACTTGAACCTTTGACATCGACAGCGTGAACAAAGACGCCTTCATCATCTAGATCAATCGATAATGTCCCTGGTGTCAATGTGATGGAGTTGGCAAGTGTCAGTTTACCAAAGTCGCCTTTGATCTTTGTCTTCACTTTCACGATGCCTGGATTGAGTGGAATCTTAACCGATAGTACGCGACGCGCGATATCAAGATTCGCCAAGATCAATTTGTAAATAAAGACGGGGAGATAGATCACCAAAAACTTCAACAACTTCCATGGTAGGGTAATATCCATAGAGTAATTGACCGTTTTAACGATGAGCATACTCAGTACTGCACTGATGAGTCCTCCTAAGATGAGTTCAGCTAACGTGAAGCCAGCTAAAAAGAGGTACACCAAAAGTAGTACTAGAAAAGTCATGATGTATTTCATTCGTATCCTCCTACATGCTATGTTTTCATAAACAAAGTTTATGTGTATACCAACGTTTAAGCGCTTTCAAAAAATTCCAAAATAAAAAGGTCAAGTCAAGTTAATCGCATCATCGGTGATAGGATAAACAAAAACGTTGTTCCTAAGTTGCCCTTATTATAGCACATGAAAAGAAAGAATATCATTAAAATTTTGAAAAAACTAAATTTTGAAATGCAAATCATTTGAATTCAATGAAAAGATATGGTAATTAGTCCTTTTATTTAGATTATTCATAAACTTATTATGTTTTTCATTTTTCTAAATAGATTGTGAGTCATCAAGCACACTAAAAAATTGATCTTATCCGTGTTGTCATGATTTTGAAAAACTTGAAGTAGACTTTTTCATGCTATAATATTTTTTGTACAAAGGAGACTTACTATATTAAGTCAAGCAATTAATGAGATTTAATAGTAAAAGAC
>CAYLLL010000153.1:0-3638 GCA_964384655.1 uncultured Mariniplasma sp.
CCCAGCAGTCATTGCAGGACCTGAAAAGGCGATTGACGCTTTTAAAGGGTCATGTGGAACTAAAGTCTTGCCTTAAGCCATCCCATGGGTGGCTTTTTTTTAAAAAAAGAAGCAGCCTTCGCTACTTCATGATTTCAATCCCTGCATGTAACCCTGTATCCTCATAGATAAGCTGATCTTTATTGTAGAGCTTTATCGAAATTTTTCCCGATAATCCCTCTTTAATCTGTTCAATCATCATCCCATTTCTCGGTGATGCTAAAGCGATCTCAGTGGTTGAGGTGGCCTCAATCCATAATTGATATTGACGACGTTTTAATACGTATACAACTTTCTTATCGATAATCTCTTCTTTGATCACCCTTCCACCGTTATAAGTCGCAAACCGATATTCTTTTCCTTGATAGATGAGATTAGCGATGAGTCCCTTGAAATAGAAACCTAAAAAAGGAATGTCTGCATAAGAGAACATGAACGATGTGCTCGAATCTTTGAAATGATTGGACTGTAGCCATACATAGGCTCTTGGAAATGAGCGACCCCAATCTTTTTCGATATATCCTTTACCCTCGTCAAAAGCGACGATTTCACCGTTTAATTTAAAGGACCCATCCAAGCGATGATCCATGCTGACTACACCATGGTAGCACTCCATGAATCCAAGATAACCAAAACTGCCCATAATATTAGGACTCAATACTGACGTTTGAATCGGTGTCAAATGGTCGAGTGAGATGATACCAAAAAGTGAAAACTTGTCATTCTTTAAGTCAACAGATACTTTTTCTTTTGAGAAAAAGTTCGGACCGATTTTAACAAAAAAATCCTGATAACCGTAGGAAAAGTCCTCTTTACTAAATCGTAAATAGTAACTGGAAAGCTTTGTTTTTTGCCCTTCAGTTTTCGATATAAAAACTTGAATAAATGCATGAGGGTCCTTGAGATTTAAACTTATTCCAGGAATAAGGGCGATGGTATGATCCCCTTTACCATTGACAAGTTTATAATACCATCCTTCAAAATAGTTTTTCTTTTTCTTGTTTCCTTGGAAAAATTCAGGATGTTTAAGTTTTTTAAAGTACATAACGTCACTCCTCGATCCTTGATGCCTATGACATCTTTATTTTACCATCGATTGATGTTTCCTTGAGTTTTTATCCCTTGAAGAGTAGAGATTCATGAATTAAGCCACATTATTGGTAAAAATACGGGTTGTTTTTCTGGTGTTCATCCATCCATAGGGAAATCCCTCAAAAGACAAACTCATGATATAATGTAACTATGTTATTGGTGATGATATCACGTATTTTTTTACTAAACCATTCAAAGATATTGAGAGGATCGCTCATGATAGGCATACAGGCTGTCCATTTAGTTATCACGTTTCCGATCATCATGACGCTCGGTGTCATTGTCTTTTTGGCATGGTATTTACCAAAACGAGATATCGAACAATGTGAAGACATCATCAAGAAGCACTCATTCACATTTTATAAAGCTTTTTCAAAAATCAAGAATAAAAAACAACGAGAAGCTATCTATGCCGTCTATGCATTCTGCCGTTATGCGGATGACTTAATCGATCTTTATCACGATGAAGCTGGACTCAAATTGCTTGAATCTGAACTCCTGCTTTTTAAAGAAGGAATCACTATCAATCACTTCAGATGGCGTGCATTAAGAAAAACAACACGTTATTTCTATCCAAAGGATTATGATTACAAACCTTTCTTTGAGTTGATTGAAGGTCAAAAGATGGATTTACATAAAAAGACGTACGCCACAGAAGAAGAGCTTTTAGATTACTGCTATCATGTTGCAGGAACTGTTGGTTTAATGCTCACTCCCATCTTAGCTACGGAAAACTATCATGAACTTGAATCATTTGCAATTAACTTGGGTTATGGGATGCAAATCACCAATATCTTGCGAGATATTGGAGAAGACTTTAAAAATCAACGTGTATATCTTCCTGAAGAATTGATGGCAAAAGCAAATTACACGAAAGAAGATTTATCGTTTGGTAAGATATCTACAGAGTTTATCAGTTTGTTTGAGGATTTAGCGAAGAAAGCCGAATCTTATTTCCAAGGTGCACTCGATCAACTTGATCGATTTGAAAAAGAAGTGAGAATTCCTTTAGGATTATCCATCATTCTTTATAAAGACATTATCCATGCATGTCGAGAAGCATCCTATGATGTCTTCTCAAAGAAAAACGCTGTTTCAGATCAGAGAAAAAATGAATTGATTTTAGAATTTATGAAAACACATAGTGAGGAAATATCATGAATATTTGGGGATTGGTCTTATCCTATGTCTTGATTTTTTTAATCATCGGTTTATCAACTGTCCTTCAAAAAGCGAAAGTTTTTGGTGATGAAGGTGCACGCAAGTTTATCCATATTGGTGTCTCCAATTGGTGGATTTTAGCCATGTTTTTCTTTACGGATCAAAACAAAATGTGGTTCGCGATGATTCCACCCATCACGTTCATCATTTTAAACTATCTTTCCTATCGTCAAAATATATTTAAAGCGATGGAACGTGGAGGACAAGGTAATCTTGGAACTGTCTATTTTCCAATATCGTTACTTATCTTGGTTATATTAACATTTGGTATTCTTGATCGACCCGATATCGGTGCGATGGGTATCCTTATTCTTGGTTATGGAGATGGTTTGGCTGCCGTATTCGGTGTTAAATATGGCAAACATAAACTTGCCTTTGGTAAATCATGGGAAGGTAGTTTAGCGATGTTTTTCGCATCCCTTGTCGTTGGAATTGTGGTTTCATCGTTGATGTTTCCTTTAATGACTGCTCTTTGGATAGGATTAGTTATCGCATTATTAGCGACCCTCATCGAACTTGTTTCACCTAAAGGCTTTGATAACCTGACGGTTCCATTAGCGACATCGCTTCTCTATTATTTGCTCATCATACTCATCTAAGAGGTCATATATGTTCATTTCAGTGCTCATCGGTCTTGGTATAAGTGCACTTATTGCAGGATTAGCCTATCTCAAAAAGTCATTGGACAAAAGTGGAGTGATTGCAGCCACTCTCTTTGGGACCCTCATTTATACGTTTGGAGGCATTTTGGTTTGGGGATCTTTGATTTTTTTCTTCATTTCCTCATCACTTATCACCAAACTGAATGAAAATAATGATAAAAAGCATACACAGGGAAGAAATTATATTCAAGTCATCGCGAACAGCCTCGTAGTCACCTTATTTTCTATCCTTTACTATATTTATAAAAGTGAGATTTTCTTGCTTGCGGCAGTGGTAGCCATATCCACATCCAATTCAGATACTTGGGCATCTGAAATTGGTGCGATGTCAAAAGGAAAAACATTTTATATTCTCAATTTTAAAGTGGCTCCCAAGGGGGTTTCTGGTGCGATTTCTGGTCTTGGAACTTTCGCTTCTTTGGTGGGTGCACTTTTCATTGGAATGGTTTTTGTGGGCTTATATGCGATCATAAACACAATCACACTCACACAACTACTCTATTTTGGGTTTGTGATGACCTTGTGTGGTTTTTTAGGAAACCTTATCGATTCTTATTTAGGTGGGCTTATTCAAGCCAAGTATCGTGGTGTTGAAACGGGAACGTATACCGAAAAACGGTGGTT
>CAYLLL010000154.1:0-3610 GCA_964384655.1 uncultured Mariniplasma sp.
GTACGGGGTAGTTGGTGGAACAAATCATTCTGCAATTACACAAATTCAAGAATGGCACTTAAATCCGAACCAAACGATCAACTATGTGTCTGCCCATGATAACAATACCCTCTATGACAAGTTGAGACTTACAGGTATATCGAGTACCAATGCTGCAAAATTACAGGTTCAAGCCAATGCGATTATCCTTACCTCTCAAGGTATCCCATTCTTGCATGCAGGGGTTGAATTTATGCGATCCAAGCCACTTCCTACAGGAGGATATGATCATAACTCTTATGAATCTCCTGATACTGTCAACCAACTACGTTGGGATCGTAAAGCAACCTATGTCGATGTCTTCAATTATTATAAAGCATTGATCCAAATCAGAAAAACCTATAATCACTTTAGAATCGATAATGCCGCTGACATTCAAAATCGTCTGTCATTCATCAATTCAAGTGCTGGTAACCAAGTCGTTGCTTATAAGATTGCTGGAGATGCTTACACACCTGAAATCATCGTCATGCATACAGCGAACCCATCGGGTGGGTTAGCGTCCATTGAACTGACTCCAGGAAAGACGTATTCGATGTTGACCTATTTTGAACAATTTGATGTCAATGGATTAGAAGATGTCAGTACTACACTCTATTCACCATCAAACACATCGATTATCTTGGTGGAAAAGATGGATGCTTCAATCTCTATCAACGAAGCAGAGGTAACAATTGATCAAGGACAATCCTTTGATCCACTGTCTAACCTCACGATCCATAATCCAGAAGTTGTGATTTATCATTCAACATACCATGACGTGAATGTTCCTGGTCGTTACACCATAACACTCGCTGTGGTTGAACCCTATGGGGCTGTGAATTACTATTATTACACGTTATTTGTGAGTGGACAGTCCTTTAGAGTCACTGTGGAAGAAAGGGGTTAAGCCGATGAAAAAATCAATCTTCACACTTCTTTTTCTCATCATCTCGCTTGTTTTAATCGGATGTCAGGGTGAACCTGAACCTAAAGATATTGTTGTTATCGCAAATCAAACATTAACCGATGTCTCTCTCCAAGCGGATGTGGTCATCAATGATGCCACATCCCTTGAGGAATTGAATGAAATTGCATTCAATGTTGCCTCTCAGATCTACGAAGCCAATTTTGATGACATTGGGTCCAAAAAAATGACATTTACCCTTCGTTTCTACGCTTCAGAGGATGACTTTCAAGCTAATCAAGTATCCTATGGAACTTTAACCTTTGATATCAACCTCAATGTAAGTACACCAGGGTTAAGTTTAAAAACAAATGCTTTAACGTTTGAATAAAAAAAGACTAGGTTGCCCTAGTCCAGAGTAGCGCTTCATCGCGCTACTTTTTTTATGCAAAGACTTTCTTTCCGTGAGTGATCATGACGACCATCGTCATGATCCCAACACCAAATTGATAGATGACGGGAGAAAACGCCATCGAAATCCAACTGATCAGAAAACTCAAGATGGCAGGTACTGTCATTGTGTAAATTAAAAATTTTAGACTGTCGATATACCTAAAAAATTTAGAGTATCCAAAGCGAAAGAGTTGTAAGACAAGGGATAGCATCAAGATGAAGACGATATTGATCCCTAACGTGGTCAATGTATTGACAAGCAAGCTGAAGAATACAATGTATGGACCAAAACTATTTTCTAGCTGTTCAGCGAATGCGATATAAGCTAAAGATTTCTCGTTTCCCTCTAATAAATTGAGTGATCTAAAGGAAAACCGATCGAGAAACCCTTGATGATAATACCCAGTCATGGATGCACCTACACCGTTGGTGTAGATGAGTCGATCTTCCAGTAAATAGACTGCTTTTTGATTTTCATCAACTATGTCTTGCGTTGCGTGAATGTAATAGGTGATCTCTTGATGAATAAAGGTATATGTCGCATCCGTCTCACAGGATAGAGACCCTGCTTCAATCTCACACGTTTCAGGTAATACCCAACTCGGTGTCGCTTGAGTAAAGGATTCTTCAATGAAGTTTAAGCGGAACCCTTGTTCTTGAACGATGGTGTAATTGAGTGGAAATGCAATAAGCATCATAATGATTAAAAAATAGAGAATATACTTCCAAAAGGGATCACTGACCTCAGTGAGCATCGATTTTGGAGAAAATGACGTTTTAAAAAATCGCAGGATGAACATACTATTGATATGCCTCTATTAAATCATAATCAATCTCAGCGATGAATGTCCCATAGGCTGGTAAATCGAGAGAGCCATAAATGGATGTCACATAATCCACATTGAGGCTAATTGGATCAGGTGAGAAATTATGAATCACCAAAATCGCCTGTGAAAAATCGCCATAGGTGAATGTGCGGATGTACCCTTGGATATTGGAATTATTTCCACCATAAGGGATAAAACTATTTCCATACATCAATGCTGGATATTCTCTTCGAATGTGAATGATGTCCTTATAAGCATTGAATAAAGAATTTTCATCATCTTTTTGAGTCATATATGATGGGGTTTGATCATTTGATCCATCACTGGGTAACCATGTCGTCGTGATGGTTTGATCACCCCAAAGGAAAGGTTGTCTACGATACTCGTCATAGACGGTCCCATAACCTGGGACATTAAGTCCTTCATAGCGAACACCTTTCATACCAAGTTCATCCCCGTAGTAGATAAAAGGATTCCCTGGTAAGGTTAAGAGGATCCGTGCAGCTAAGGCGAGTTTGAGGTCGCCATTATATTGCAAGAACCCACCCATGGAAGCGATACGATCGATATCATGATTGCTTAAGAAAGGTGAATCGATAAATGTTTCATCCACTGCTCTAAACGCATTATATGCACGATTTAAATTACTGACAAATAAAAATCTTGAATTACCATTTCCTAGTTTATCCCAAACATTCTGAGCTTGATAGAAGTTAAAAAGAGAGTCGGATCCAATATAATAATCAGCCACTTGATCAATATTGTAGTTGAACACTTCAGAGACGACAAAAGAATGTGGGTAATTCCGTTTAATATGGGCATTCAAGTTCAAGAGTAAGATTGAGTTATCGTAGGTTGGATTGACACTTTCAATCAAATGCATCGCCGCATCAATTCGAAAACCCGTAACCCCTAAATCGAGCCAAAAGTCCATGATGTTCTTGACTTCATCCACGACTTCTGGGTTTTTGAAGTTGAGATCTTTCATCCCACCCACAAAAGACTCATACGCTGTCGATCCGTTCCATATATAATAATCACGATAAGGATCAGAAGTTGAAGATCTCGCTGAAATGTACCATGGATGCTGATCGGATGTATGATTAATCACCAAATCGATGATAATATCAATTCCACGATTTTTAGCTTCACTGATGAGTTCATTGAAGTCTTCCATGGTGCCATAATCCTCTTCGATTCCATAATAATCAGTCACTGAATACCCATGATAGGAAGGGGATGGATTGATAGGCATCAACCATAAGGCGGTGACACCAAGATCACTTAAATAATCGAGGTTATTCGTAATTCCCTTTAGGTCACCGATGCCATCACCATCACTATCGGCGAATGAACGAACAAAAATATGATAATAAACATCTTGTTCAGGAAATGCTTCTGATAA
>CAYLLL010000155.1:0-3597 GCA_964384655.1 uncultured Mariniplasma sp.
AAATAAAAAAAGTGTAAATATGCTATACTGTTATTGGTGATGAAATTGCGTTATTTGAAAGAAAAAGTCAGCATTGAATTTGAGATTCATAAATCAAAGTTCATTGGACTTATTTTTCCTTTACATACGATGGAAGAAAAGAATGACATATTACGCAATCTTCGTCTAACTTATCCTAAAGCGACACATTACTGCAGCGCATCACTTTATGGACAATCTCAGGAACAACAAACCACAGATGATGATGGAGAACCCTCTAGAACCGCAGGAATTCCTATCCTAGACGTTTTGAAACATTACGATGTCACGAACATCCTTTGTGTGGTCATCCGCTATTATGGGGGAATTAAACTGGGGTCGGGTGGTTTAGTTAGAGCGTATACAAAGGCTGCTTCTGATGTCATGAAACTTGCCCATTTCTATCATCAAGCATACGTCCAATCTTTTGAGATCACTTTTAAGTATACGCACGTCAATGAGATCGACCACTTCTTAACAGATCGTGCAGTCATCATAAAAAAAGATTTCACAGATGTCCTTTGTTATCGACTTTATCTAAAGTCAACCACGCATTCCATCCAAGAAATCTTTCATTTACTTATCTCATATCAAGAACTAGAACCTAAACTACTCTTCATCGACGAGTAGTTTTTTAATACCCAAAATTGCCTTGATCATAACGTGTGGATTCCATTTCTTGTAACATCCAAAAGCTTCTTGTTTCAAAGTACTCAAGGAGATAGGTGATCTGTTTCTCATGGGTATTGGCTTGGAGCATTTCTACCGGGTTTGGCCACACATAGATGCCATAGCGAGGCCATTTTTCAAAGTTGTGTTCGACTTGATCGGTAATCGATTGACCTAGTACAGGAATCATCTCAATCATGATGGGGAAGACTTCTTCCATATACCACTGATAACGTAGCTTAAAGCGTTCTCTGATTTCAGGTCTAGCCATCATTAAATCAAATAGTCTGTTTTTCCAATCTCGCATACCATACCAATTTTCAGGACCATAATCGATATAATCGGCATTTCCAAAGGCAAAGTCAAAGTCCCAAATAGGTCCAAAGCCAATCTTTTCGCCTTGGGGTTTCATCATGTAGACTGAACTCCAACCGACATCGACATTTTTTGATATTTCATAAATCATGAAAAAATCAATGGCATTATCGACATCAAGATACTCTTCATAGTCACCGATGACAGTCAGTCCGTATTCCATACGGTACATATAAGCCTGTAAGAATTCTGCTTGTTCATCGAGATACGCTGGATCTTCAGGATCAGGTTCTTTGATTTCATAGGGGTGACGATCGACTAAAAACCATCCATTTCCCTCTTCAAGTTGCCACTCATAAAACCTCATATCAAGTTCAAAGAAATACCCCGTATCCACCACACCAGGTAGTGTTTCAAAATAAAGTTTATTGGGATGAACTTCTACTTGTTCAGTCATGACATAAAGACCTTGATAGGATTGATTTAGGTAAAGATCGACAAAGCGAATTTCTTGTGCATAATTCATGTTTGTAAATAGGTGAGCCATCTTGTGAGCGACTGCATTTCGCATGAGTGAGAGATCCGCATATTCGGCTAAAAGCACATAGTTTTTCGCTTCAGGCATACCAAAGATGGAGGTATTTTTATCAAAACGCATCCGGTAAGGCTTCTTTGGATACGCATACCATGTTGAGTTACCTCTTCCTCTTAAAGAGACTTCATCGGTCGTATGTTCAATCGTGGTGATCCCATTTCTAATCCATTTGACTTCTACAGAAATTCCTATATAGGTATCCAGTAAAACCTCTTCGTTCGGGATATCTTTTTGGATGTTGATTTGATAACGGTTATGGCCTGAATCACGTGAGACTAATGTGGTTGTCTTCGAAAATTCCACTTCAGATCTACCTCTTGAAATCATCATTTTAACATCGACTTCACGATCGTAAAAAGGGGAGGTATATCGATAGTAGTCTTCAAATACTTCTCCGTCGACTTCATAGGTCACACGATAATGATCACCGATATTAAGTTTAAAATCCGCATTTAAATATTCAGGGATTTGATTGAGCACACTACTTTCTAATGCGCTTAATTCCTCAGTAAAATCCTGCCATGCTTCACATGCCGTAAGTGTGATACTGATGAAGATACTAAAGAGAATGACAAAGATTTTTTTCATAGTTCACCTTGTAAAAAAGCATAGGATATCCTATGCTAATTGAAGTAGTCTGTAAGTAATAAGGAAATTCGAACCATCACTTCAGCGAGCATATGCCCCATGATAAGTGCACCAAGAAAATAGGCAGCTTTAATTTCCCAAAGTTTAAATTTTTCAAATTGGTTTTCAATATGTAGTGCTCTCAAAATTCGTAGTGAGATTGCAAAGAAGATGAGTAGAGACACAAAATAGATTAGATCATCCATTCAAAGTTCTCCTTAAAGTTGACCGGCTTTACTCTTTTTGATGTTCTCTTTGAGTTCTTTTTCGAGTTTAAAGAAGTCAATGTTTTCTTTTTTTGTCATTTCTAGCGTTTCTTTTTTCGCAGCATCAAAGGCATGACGTGCTTGTTCTAGGGTTTGACCCATCTGAGCGCTTAATGCGAGAATCGAAAGCTCATGATCTTTAAATTCAACAAGAGCTTGTTCAACGACGAGATAGGTGATCTTATCCCCTTGTTCTAAGCGAATATGACCCTCTGAAATCGAGATGACAATCGGTACGTGATTATCTAAGATACCGATTTCACCATCTTGATTTTTCACAACCGCGAAATTGATCTCATCGGTCATGGTTTTTCCTTGTTGTGTCAGCACACGGAAAATCATAATGTCTTCGCCTTCTTCACTGCTTCTTCGATGGTTCCTACCATCATGAATGCTTCTTCAGGAAGGTTATCGTGTTTTCCATCGATAATTTCTCTAAAGCCACGAATGGTATCTTTTAATGGCACGAAGGATCCGGGAACACCTGTGAACTGTTCAGCCACATGGGTATTTTGTGATAAGTAGTTTTGAAGACGACGTGCGCGATGAACGATAAGTTTATCTTCATCGGTGAGTTCATCCATCCCTAGAATCGCAATGATATCTAAGAGTTCATGGTAGCGTTGAATCATTTTTTGTACGGTACGTGCTACTTCGTAATGTTCTTTACCAACGATATGAGGTGCTAAAGCACGTGAGGTAGACGCTAGGGGATCCACAGCGGGATAAATCCCAATTTCTGTGAGTTTTCTTGAAAGGTTGGTCGTCGCATCCAAATGGGAGAATGTGGTAGCAGGTGCAGGGTCTGTGTAGTCATCTGCTGGCACGTAAATCGCTTGAATCGAGGTAATCGATCCATGTTTAGTTGACGTAATTCTTTCTTGTAGACGACCCATTTCAGTTGCCAACGTGGGTTGATACCCTACGGCTGATGGCATACGTCCTAAAAGCGCCGAGACTTCACTACCCGCTTGAATAAAGCGGAAAATATTATCAATAAAGAGTAAGACATCTGTTTTTTCAGTGTCTCTAAAATATTCAGCCATGGTGAAGTTAACAAGCGATTTTGTTAAGTCAAAATGGCGAGTAGCAGGTCCCCAGGGCCCG
>CAYLLL010000156.1:0-3583 GCA_964384655.1 uncultured Mariniplasma sp.
GTTGGGAGTTCTTTTGGAAGGTTTTTCCATTCAAAACGCTCAATCGTTTCGATCATGTGCTTGTGCGCCATCATACGCATTAAGAGTTGACGGTCTTTAGAGTCTGTCTTTGCGACAGGGTTTGTGTTTCCCATCTGGTTTGCAAATGATGGAAGGTAAGGGATGGTTGATAGATCTGTTGGCATAAATATTCTCCTTTACATCAAGGACAGATCAAGCGCCCTAACTTGGGTCGCAAACTTTTTGTCCTGGATCTTTTGATTGTAGTTTGATACATGTTTTTGAAGTGATGTGCGAGCGCGGATCATGTTTTCATGAACGATCATCCGCATCTGTTGATCTGACTCATTGATCTTCTTTCTAAATGAGAGATCATCAGAGATCGAGCCACCGCTTGCGATGAAGTCTTTGGATGTTCTAAACCGTTTATCAAGCATCGTGGATGTTAAATTGAAACTTAAGTCTTGCCACGTCTCAAAGGTTTTTTTTGATGTCTCCGCTTCTTTTTTGGCTTGTGCGAGCATCGATAGGTTCTTTTGGTTCACGTTGTGGATGTAGGTCATCCGTGCGAGTCCCATCGCCATCAATGTTCGACCGAAGGGTTGGATCTCCATCATATAAAAATCACACCTTCCTTGAGTTTCTGGTTGATGAACCCCGTGACATAGTTGTTCTTGATGATGCCTTTGAGTTCACCATAGACCACTTTTGTTGTCCCCAGGAAGGACGTTGCTCCCGTGAGCGTGGTGATGGTCTTGACCTTGGTGACAGGGAAGCCTTTGAGATCATATTCGATCTTCATATAGTCCGCATTTTCTGATGTTCTCTTGACCCAATAGATCCCGAAGATGTTCAAGAGTTGAAGCGTCAGTTCTGAAAGATCACCGAAGATCTGATCGGGTTGAAGTTTCATACTTTTCTCCATGAAGTTGAAGTTGATCATGGAGATCCCCGCATCGACGCCTGCGCCTAAAGTTCCAAGGACGACACCGCCTGCGGTTCCGAGTCCTGGAAGCACGGATCCACCGATGACACCGCCCGCGACGGTCTTCATGGAGTCCAGCGCCATCTTCGTGAAAAACTGTTCTTTATAGGTCGGGTTTTGGTTGTAAAACTGATCGAGTTTATCGACCTGATAGCGCATCGAATGGGTGAAAGATCCCGATGCGATGATGTTTCTCTTATCGTTATAATAGATCGAATAATTGATCACCCCAGAGTTGATCGCGATCATGAGTCGGATCTGATCGGTGAGATAGTAGGGGATCGAGAAACGCTTCCCGAAGACATAGAGATCATACTTCTTGAAAGGTTCTGCATCCGTGGGTGCTGGGTTTGATGAGAAGTAGTCAGGATCGAGATCCAGATCATCCGCAAAGTCATTGACGATGAAGAGTTTATCTCCAGAGATCGGTGTGGATGTGGTCGCATCCGCATAGACGGACACCGCACGTCCACGTGATAGCGTGACGGTCTTGGTCATGACACGACCCGAGAGCGAATAGGAGACCGTGATCGGTGAGAACACGATGTCATCCACGATCTTGATGTCCATGACATCACCTGCATCAATGGGACCGATGAAGTTCTTCATGGTGTAAATGTCATCGGATCCGTTTTTCATGCTTTCAAAGGGAAGCGCGACGATGATGGAAGCGACATCCGAGTCGAAGAGTTTGGTGGATCCAGCCGATGATCGGTCGAAGTAGATGGTCGAGTTCACGAAGGTCGTCGTATCTTCCACCCAGACGAGTCCGTTGGTGATGGAGTCATTGAAGACGCATTGATAGGCCCTGGACTCCGATGTGACATAGACAACTTTTTGAAAATATGTGTAAAGATTAGGTGTTTCAGTCGTGACTTCTGGGTATTTTGTGATAAGCGCAGTAAGATCTGCAAACGTTTCCAGGTTGAAGATTTTTGCGATCAGATCATAACCCATCTTTAGACCATAACGATCCTTATTTGTGTTATTTTGAAAAAAGATCAATGCCCATTTTCCCGTGCGAGAGTTCGATGTGATGATCTTCGTCTCAACGGTCTCCTTGACCGTGACATCGTTGATGTCATTGACTCCACGGAAGAGCGATGTGTCATTCGTTCTGGTGAGAACGATGTCCTTCGCGGAGAGTTCCTGATAGTTCGCGATGAGTGGATCTTCATCGAGCGTGATCTGATATTGACCGACGTTCAAGTAGTCCACCGATGCGATGCGGTAGATCTTTTCATATTCAGGAACGATCACATGTGTGTGTTCCCATATCTTTGAACTATCTGGAAGTTCAATGTTTTTCGTGATAAAAGAAGACAAGCCATCATCTGGTCTAAAGTTGATGTCAAGCATCTTGGTTGCGGTGAGTTTATAGTTTTCACCCACAAAGAAGTCTGACAGTTTATAGACATTGTTTGTATAGGTTGCTTTCATAAAATAGAGTTGCATGTTGCTCTCCTTTGTTTAATAAAAAGGGTCAGGGTGTGAACCCCAACCCCTTTATGGTTTGATTTTACGCAACAGTTGTGTTGACCTTTAGGAGTGCGCGTTCTCCAAGATGTGCATCATACACATCGTTATGCCCAAATGTCAAGTAGTGATTGATGTCAAGTCTTCGTGCATTGAAGAAAGAAGTTCCAACAGTAAACGCTGACATGATTGGGTAATCTTGCTTGTGGATCATTAAGATCGCAGGGATCGCAGCACCAATCGATGGTCTTGCAGTGTATGAAGCCGTATAGACTTCGTTTGCAAGATATGCTTGAGAGTTTGGTAGTAAGTCACCAGGGAAGCAGTGCGTTGAACCGTAGTCCTTTTCAATCAACGCGCGAACAGTTGTGTTTGAAGCAGCAGTTGTCCCAGCAGATGTGATGATTGCTCCAAAATACTTCCAATGCACTTCTTTGAATAAAGGCTTGTCATCTGGTCCGTATAAGAACGGGATGTCATGCTTTCTGACACTTGATAAGATCCCAAGTGGAACCACAATGTCGAAGTCTTCAAGTTTGTAATTTCTTAAGAACGCATGATCGTTATAAGAACGAGATGGTTCGTTGAGTTCTTTCATGTAGTCTTCGATCTGACGATAGAGTTCTTGTGCGCGCCATCTGATCAGATCATAACCTGCAATGCCAGAAGGCGCAGCAAGTGCGATCGTGCCAAGACTCTTTGCTTTCGCTTGAGCAGAGACGATCATGTTTGCGAGATACGTTGTGTGTTCATAGACTTGCTTGGTTGTTTGAAGCCATGCAAGGATCACACCATTGAAAGATCCAAAAGATCCTTCATCAAGGAAAGCCTGCTTTGTAAGATATTCATCAACAGTCACAGGGATCTGTCTGAATGTGTCAATCGTGATTGCTTCTTGAACAGGAGCAGGTGGACGTTTAATCGTTAAGAGATTATACGAGCCAGGTGTATCTGTGCCATCCCAAGGGTAAGACTTGAGTGCATCAGTCGAAATGTAAAGTTTTGTATCACCAAACAATGTCCCATCGACTTTGCGTGATTGATAAATGCCATCAAGATCAGAGATCCCTGTGTCAAATACCTGCAATGAGATGATCATGTTGAAAAGTGATGCGAAGACCA
>CAYLLL010000157.1:0-3576 GCA_964384655.1 uncultured Mariniplasma sp.
CCAAAAAAGAACTTGGTGATGCATATGGCATGAAGGCAGCATCTCCCATTGGTAAAGAATGGTACGAACAAGCTGCAGCTATTGAAGCTTTCTGGTTAGCAAATGGTGTTGATGCTGTAACCGTCAATGAAGATGGCGACATCGACAATGTCACTGGTGCTTCAATTACCGATAGCTACAGTTCAGTTGCTAAAAAAGCTCTTGAAAATGCTAAAGCTGGTAAATTCGTTGCGATCTTAGCAGATGGAACTAACCTTTATAGCGCTGAATTAGTATTAAATGGTAAAGGTGAAATCGTATCCTTAATGCTCGACACTCTTCAAAAGAAGAGAGGAACTGCTGCAGACGTATTCGAATGGAACACACAAACTAAGCAACAATTAGGTTATGCTTATCATATGCACTATGCAACATCAGGTGCTACTAATGATACAGATTATCAAGCATGGTTAACCGCGAACAACAAGCTTGAATGGTTTGAACAAGCAAACTTGATTACTGACGACATTATTGCAAACGGATGGAGCACAACTGCTGCTGAAAACGTACCTGCAGGTGTTACCGTTAGTACTGAAGAATACTACGAAGTCTTATCATTAGTCTTTGATTTCGCAGGCGACTCAGTTAAATAATTAAACATCATATGCACATGTGCCTTCACATGTGCATTTTGTTTTTTGTGACCTCCTTTGTTTAGGGTTCGGGATCTTACACTTTTGGGTGAGATCACGAACCTTTTTATCTCTATTGATGGACAAATCGTGATATAACTTGTTATAATTGTTTTGAAGGGGAGTAGTTTATCCTTGTGAATCGTCAAGACGGCATTGCCCGGTTCACATCAAGCTTTGCTTGTAACAAGACCTTCAAGACATTTTTGTCTTGAAGGCTTTTCTTTATAGTATGTATTATAGAAAGGGAAATGTAGTATGCATGTATGGTTAAGTATTGGATTATTGATTGTTGGGTTTGTCTTACTAGTTAAAGGTGCTGATTTCTTTGTGTCTTCTTCATCTTCTATCGCAAAACGTTTTCATGTTTCTCCATTGGTCATCGGATTGACATTGGTCGCATTTGGGACTTCACTACCTGAACTTGCAGTCAGTTTCATTGCCTCACTTACGGTTGAACCCGGTTCCACAGCAGACATTGCTATGGGTAATGTCGTTGGATCAAATATTGTAAACATCACGTTGATTTTAGGGTTGACTGCACTTACTCGGCCTGTCAAAGTATCCAAAACCATGTATAAAAAGGAATTCCCCTACTTAATATTTTCGAGTATACTCGTCACGATTCTTGCTTTATGGTTTCAAAATGATAGTCAAATCGTATTTTTAGAAGCAATTTTGTTGCTCATATGTTTTTTGGGGTATGTCTTTCTCATGGTCAAAACATCCAAAACTGATGAAAACATTGATCATATCAAAACACTCAATACCAAACAATCAGTAGTCCTTCTCGTCACTGGATTAATCGGAGTTACTTTGGGAGGATGGATGGTCACACGTGGTGCTGAGTCGTTAGCGATTGATCTCTTAGTCAATCTCATTGGTATGACAACTACTCAAGCAATCACACTCGTAGGCTTAACAATTGTCGCGATTGGGACATCATTACCTGAAATGGTCACATCGATCGTAGCAGCTAAAAAGGGTGAAAACGAGATTGCTTATGGTAATCTAATTGGTTCAAATATTTTTAACATGTTGTTTATATTAGGTTTTTCAGGATTATTCACGACACTTGGTGTTAATGATGAGGTCATGTTTGATATGTGGATCATGATAGGAGTGACATTGGTTGCAGTAGTTACATCAATCACTTTAGGTCATGTCTCAAAAAAAGAAGGTTATCTTCTCACCGGATTATATCTTTTCTATGTGATTTTAATCATTCTTCGCGCATTTAGGATGTTTTAAAAGAAAAAAGCTGGATGAATTCCAGCTTATTCTTCGATATATTCTTGCATTTCAGGTTCAATATCTTCGACATCAATCGTAATTTCTAGAACTTTTTTTGTATCAGCTGAGGTTACGGTGACGAGCAAATTCTTATAGTGAAAGGACTCGCCTACCATAGGAATCTTCCCAAGTTCATCTTGGACCCAACCATTGATCGTTGAGAAGTCCATCTCTTCTTCGATACCTAATTCTTCAAAGACATCATCAATATCAGCATGACCCTTTACCTTGTAATGATTGTCATCAATTTTTACCACTTGTTCGATGATTTCATCATGTTCATCCCAGATATCGCCCACGATTTCTTCAAGGATATCTTCCATGGTAACAATCCCTAAGGTGCCCCCAAATTCATCTTTAACAATCGCCATATGAGCTTTGTTTTCTTGAAGTAAATCGAGGAGATTTGAAACTTTCATATATTCAGTCACGAATACGGGTGGCTTAATAATGCTTTCCAAGGGTTGCTTTTCTAACACAACACGGTTGTAAAAGTCTTTATGATTAATGGTACCAATGATGTGATCGATCGATGTATCATAGACAGGAAGTCTCGAATATCCACTATGTTTGAAAAGGTAGATGATTCTCTTAATATCTTCTTTATCTGAAATAGCAACGACGTTTACCCGTGGGGTGAAGATCTCTTCAATCTTTAAATCATCAAAATCGATGACATTGCGAATGAGTTCTCCCTCGTTCTCGTTAATTCCACCTTCTTGTTCAACTTCACTAACATAGGTTAATAACTCTTCTTCTGTGATACTTGGACCTTCCTCTTCCTTTATACCTCGAGTGATCAATTTTTGAATGCCACCAAAGATGATTGAGAAAGGATAAAGGATCCAAATAAAGAATTGTAAGATGGGCGTAACTACCAGTGCAAACTTTTCAGGAACACGCTTCGCGATACTTTTAGGTGTGATTTCTCCAAAGATCAAGACTAAGACGGTCATCACTGCTGTGGATAGAGTCACACCAATATCTCCCCAGTATGTGACAAAAATAATTGTCGCTAACGATGCTGATGCAATGTTGACAATATTATTACCAATTAAAATCGTGATTAAAATACGGTCAAAGTTTTCCGCAAGCGTCAGTGTATGCTTCGCTCGCTTATGGCCGTTTTGAATCATATTTTTTATCTTAATCGTATTTAATGATGAAAATGCGATTTCAGTGGCTGAAAAAAATGCAGACATTAAAATAAGAAATGCGATGATCACCAATTGAATAATGAGTGTCTCCTGAGGCATACCTATTCAACCTTTTCTTCGTCATCAGAGGATGACTGTTTGGTCACACGGACCTTGTTGATGACTTTATCATCAATCTCTAAAACTTCAAATGTAAATCCATTAAAATGAATAACGATGTGTTCATTCTCTTCGGGAAAACGTCCCAGTTGACCTAAGATAAATCCAGATAGTGTGTCGTAATCTTCAACAGGAAGATCTGCTTCAATTACATCATCGACATCATTGATGGTGAGCAAACCATCAATCTCGTAGGTATCTTTATCGATGAGTTTAATCCCTTCCTCATCTTCGTCATATTCATCTGCGATATTTCCTAAAATCTCTTCAATCAAATCTTCCATCGTCACAATCCC
>CAYLLL010000158.1:0-3575 GCA_964384655.1 uncultured Mariniplasma sp.
AGGAGATAAAACATGTTAAAGAGAACTCAAAAACCTATAACTGATAAGCATATTATGCAGATGATTCATCTCATCAACAGGATGAAACGCATTTTTGCCTTTTTTGGAATCCTGACCTTTTTATGGACGAGTGGCCCATATCAATACATTCAAGCCAGAACCAATATTTTTGAATCATCTTATCCATATGTCATCAATGATAACTATAACTCCGATCTCGAAAATACAAACGGGATTAATTACGAGGAATTGGGTATTGTTGAAGAAGTGGTCTCAAAAAGAACCGAGACGAGTAAAACCTTCCGAAGGGTGGATGGAAGTTTTGTCGTAGCTTTATACAGCGATAGAGTTCATTATGAGGCTGATGGCGAACTTAAGAATATCGACAATCGATTCCTGCTTGATGAATCGACAAATCAATATGAAAATAATAATAACAGTTTTAAAGTAAAATTTCCAAAGACACTTGATGACAACAAACAAATAAAACTTTCGATGGATCATTATGACATCGCATGGAACATTTTAAACATTCATGCATCCCGTGTCTTAATTGATGGTTCAACAGTGATCCCAAACAACATTAAAGAGTTAACATATGTGAATCAATCTCTGACGTATATTGAGGTGCAACCTGGCGTCGATATACAATATATTCTCACAGGTAGCAAGGTGAAGGAGAACATCATTCTGAACGAATATGTTCCCGATTTCAGTTTGACTTTTGAATATAAGATAAAGGATCTATCCATCACAGAAGACGAAGATGGTCACTTGATATTTATCAACGATTCGAAAGAAACCATATTCATGTTTGAGGATCTGTACATGGTGGATGCAAACATGAATGAATCATTTGATGTCGATATCACCTATAATAAATCGGGAAGCGATGAATACACGGTTGCGATTACTCCGAGCGATGAATGGTTGTTGGGTGCAACGTATCCAGTCATCGTCGATCCTACCATAGTCAACCCAGAACAATCCATAAGTATCTATGATACCTATGTTTCAGAGGGCTCACCCACGAGCAATTATGGTAGGAGCACTTATTTACCAATCAGTAATACATATTCATATAGCGAGCATCAAGCACTGATCTCGTTTGCTATTCCAGCCTTCATTATGGATAAACAGATCACATACTCTACTCTGGAACTCACCAGATCATCCGGGTCGACTCAACGGACCATATATCTTCATGAAAATTTGACAAATTTTATCGACTATGGCACCGGTGGAGTGACATGGAACACGAAGCCCGACTACGCAAACGATATAGTGGATTATCATATCATTTCAAGTTCAGCTTCATACAAATTCAACATCACGGAATCCGTACAGAAATGGCAGATCGAAGGGATTACGAATGTGCCGGGATTTACATTAAAAGATAAATATGACTACGGCACATATTACTCCGTTAAATCTATTGAGTACACTACCACAAGCATGAAACCCACGATTGAAATAGGATATGTCGATCCCTTTGGGATTAAAGATTACTGGACATACTCAACCCAAGATATCGGTGATGCGGGGGTGGGTTATGTTTCAGATTACACTGGATTATTAACCTTGGTCAGAAGTGACTTTAGTTTTATAACAGAGAAGCAATCGCTGAATTTATCAATGATTTACAGCGTGGGATTTAAGGACGTAAACATAGGATATGGAGATGGATGGAGAACCAACTATGATATGTTCGTTGAGTATGATACCGATGCTGACAGATATTCAACCATAGACTCGAGCGGTTCCAAAGAGTTTTATCAAATCAAGTCTGTGTGCGAAAATAAATTCAAAGTGGATCCATCCATGATATACCAATGTTACGATGCTGAAGACGGTAGTTCTAACGTTTTGGTCCTCGAAACAGACGGATCATTAAACTATGCGAACTACTTAATCGTGACACCTGATGAGATCTACTATAGATTCAATTCATCGGGATATCTATATGAAATCAAGGATTACTCAACGCAAAATGAACTCGCGATTACCATACATAGAGAATCCACAGCCCCATACAAAATCGACTACATATTAGACGATACGGGCAATATGCTGAATTTTTCCTATTACAATGGTGATCTGGATTATATTGAACTGAACCTTAAACAACCGGGAGGTGGATACGGTGTCGACATTGAACGCGTCGACTACACCATCCATCCAAGCTCAAAGCAGCAATTATCAGTGGCATATAAAAAAGATTACAACGGAGATAATGTGTATAGTACTGATACCACGGCGACCTATACATATACAACCAGTAATATTTTGATATCTGCTGAAAACAGCAACTCGGAAAAAGTCACTTATGACATCGACACTTCATCGCTAAAAGTGAACACTATCACAAGCACATTCAACGGTGAAAACATAGCTTTGATCACCTATGATTACGATCTCAAGAAAACAAGAATCGTTGATCAATACAACCGTTATGTGATCTACAAATTCGATGATTTTGGACATACGATCAACATTATAGACAGCTTTGGATCAAGCCAATCCTATCAGTTCATTAATCTGTTCACCGACTGGGATAACGGAAGCATTTATGTCAATGAAGATGGCAGTCCCAACTATAGATATAATCATCGCATGATCGGGTCTTCGGTTCCCGTTCAAGAAAACGGAAACCTGATCTTGAATGGTGGTTTTGAGTTTGATCTGAGCGCACAGTATGACGGATGGAATCTCATCCAAACCAGCGGATCAGGTAGCAGTTATTTACGCGTGAGTACATCATGCATGATCGATGATCGCTGCGCATCATTGACCAACCCAATATCGAGCGAATCAAAACTAATACAAACGATCATACTCGATGCTGGAATATACACTTTTTCAGCCTATATAAAGAATAACACGGGTTCAGATGGTGTATATTTGGATGTGGTTGGTGAGTCTTATGGAGGTATCACAACCCCGGTAGATAACGATTCAACATGGACGCTGAATAGAGTGTTATTTGTTGTTGAGGAAGACGATACATCGGTCACGCTATCCTTGATCAACGAAGGCAATGGTGCATCCTATTTTGATGGTGTTCAACTGTACAAAGGCTTTGGTGATACCATCCCTAATCTGATCGAAAATCCATCATTCGAATACTCGGAGGGGTCATGGATACCCGGTTGGGAGCCTTTATCATCGAACATCACAAGGGTTACCAACACCTATGATGATGCAGTATTGTCCTCAATTTTGGGTGCTTATGGAATCCGGATCACCGGTGATGGTGCGGTCTCAAGAAGCTATGAAATAGATTCTCAGAACGCAACAAATGGGCAAGTCATTGAAGTCAGTTCCCCCATCATAACGGTATCGGGGTGGTCGAAATCGGATGGGACTCCCATCTCAAAATCTGATTCAGATACATATGATCGATTTTACAGAATAAAGGTGGCCATGTATGATGTCAACGATACACAACTCGGCACGTATCTGTATGTTGA
This sequence comes from uncultured Mariniplasma sp., assembly GCA_964384655.1. Lineage (GTDB taxonomy): Bacteria > Bacillota_I > Bacilli_A > Acholeplasmatales > Acholeplasmataceae > Peloplasma. Next base: position 3,471 of record CAYLLL010000158.1, read on the forward strand.
TTTTGATCCAAGCATCGAAGGATGGCAGTATAATAACGCATCTTTTGAAGTGGTCACTGGGACATCATATTTGAGAGTGTGGGTCGAATATCAAGGCGAAGGCAA
>CAYLLL010000159.1:0-3523 GCA_964384655.1 uncultured Mariniplasma sp.
CATTTCATTGTATGATGAAATAAAGAAGTGAATGGAGGTTTTACTATGGCTAGATTAACCAGAGAAAGTATGGTAGTCGTTGGAAACAAAGAATTAAAGATTGATGATATATTGAAAACTCTCATCTATTTACCTGCGAATCAGGTCAAACAATTTTTCTTTGAAATCGGATTAACCATTCCTCGGGAACTACGCATGTTTGTCCTCCGTGAAGTCTTGCGTGAAAAAGTGATTGAAACGAGAAAATCGAGATTAACGTTAGCGGATGAGCTCAATTATCGTCTTTCTTGGTTCACAGAATTTTCTGAGACACAATTAGAAAACCTTTTGATTTTCTTTGACGATCCCATGTTGGATAAAGACTTTCTAGAAGAATTCTGGACAGATTTATTGTCATACATGGTTGAAAAGAAAGTTCTTCCAAAAGATGTGAAAAAATTAGTGGATTCCTCCATGGCTCATGTGAAAGCCGTGGGTCTTGAACTCCCAAGCATGAAGACCTATAATCGTGAAATATCAGCGATTTTTTATGATTCACTCGGACGCATCGATGGTCTTCCACCTCAAAAATTTAGACCTGTTCTCTATAAGAGTTCGACATTAAATGAAATTCGTGATCTTGGTTCCAAATATGGGGTAGATGTCCCCCGAAGATTAAAGAAGACAGAACTCGCTGATATTATCGTTCGTGAACTCAAAGATCGTGGACAACATACCGATGAACTTGAAAATCAAATTCGTGCGATGTCTGTCATTGTCATGCAGCGTTTCGCGATTGACCATGATATTAAAGCCTCGACTGAACTCAAAAAGGAAGAAATCATTGAGTATATTTTAGCCAATGCGAAAGAAACGAAGGAAGCATACTTTGTCCCTGACTCTCCTAAAGTCTATGAAAAAGAAGTTGAAGAAGTTCAACAACATGTAGAGGAAGAAAAACCTTCTGTCGTCATGGTGGATGAAAAGGTAGATAAGGAATCAACAATCGAAGAACTACCCTCAGAGGAGGTTGAGGAAGAAACACCTGCTGAAGAAATCGTTGAAGAAGTTGTGACTGAAGAAACGATCGAAGAGGTTCAAACCGTTGTCGAGGAAGAACCTGTCTTTAACGAAGTCAAAGAACAACCCAAAGTCAGTCCTCAAGGTCCCGTTCAATATGTCTCCTCCAATGTGGATTTATCAGGATTGATTTCTGAGATCAAAGCACTAAGAGTCGCGGTTGAAGAAGCCGTTAAACCTGAAGAAACTCAGGTTTCTGTACCTAAGAAACAAGTTAAAGTTGAACCTGTAGTTCTCAACACTGCAGAATTTTATGGAGACCCTAAATCTTTGAAGAAGATTATCAAAGGTGATGAAGCCGATGAACGTGAAAAGTTCATTGAAGAGAAGAAAGCTGCATCTACCATCGGTACTGATAAAGAGGATTTACCTCCTGCAGAAATTCGATTCTTCAAGAAATTAGGCAAAGGACTATGGCGCTTCTTAACCAAAGTCGTTTTGAAACTTGCTCTCATTGTCTTCATCGTTGCTGTGATACTTTTCGCACTCTACGGATTATTAGAATACTTTACGGATCTCGCGTTCTTACAAGGTATCTCTAATTTCTTGAATAGTATACAAATCGCTGGCAAGGGACTCTTGCAACATTATCTGGATCTATTAGCAAGCATTCTTGGCTAAAATCTTTTAAAGGGGAACACCCATGGATAAACTACAATTTACCCCCATGATGCAACAATACTTAACCATCAAAGAAGACTACGCGGACGCGTTAGTCTTTTTTCGATTAGGTGACTTTTATGAAATGTTTTTTGATGACGCCATTTTAGCATCAAAAGTGCTTGAAATTGCACTTACCTCCAGGGATGCTGGTCAAAAAGTACCCATGTGTGGTGTGCCTTTTCATTCGGTCAAACCCTATATTCAAAAACTCATTGAAAAGGGGTTTAAAATTGCCATTGTTGAACAGGTAACTGAACCAGGAAAAGGACTCGTCAAACGTGAAGTTGTTCGTCTCATTACGCCAGGGACTATTTTGGAAGAAGGCATTCTTGATGCAAAATCGAACAATTTTATCGCTAGCCTACTCTTAACTGAAGAAGGGTATATTTTATCTTATGTCGACATCTCCACGGGTGAAGCTTTTCAAGCCGTTGGCTTGGATAAAATCTCAGCACTTGATCTTATTTTCAGTTTAGATGTGCATGAAATTGTCCTCCCCCCTCATTTTGATAATACGTTTGTTGAAAAACTGACCCAAACCGAGCGTCTCGTGTCTTTCTCGGATCAATATCATCTCGTTGATCATCAAGCTACGCAAGGATTGACCAAAGAAGAAAGACGAGCAGCATCTCATCTTCTCAATTATTTAGTGACGACACAAAAACAGATGATTGCTCATCTCCGTCCATTTTTGATTATTCATCAAGAAGGGCATATGCATCTTGATTATCGTGTCAAACGACATTTAGAAATCGATGAATCGAACACCCATCAGTCACAAACCACGTTGCTTTACTGGCTAGATCACTGTGAGACAGCCATGGGCTCGCGCTTACTCAAATCCTATCTCAATCATCCGCTTGATGACATGGATGCCTTAAATCATCGGTATGACATGATTGATGCATTTTCTTTGTATCAACCTAGAGAAATTGTCAAAGGTCATCTCGCCTATATCTATGATATCAACCGAATCGTGGGAAGAGTTGCTTTTAACTCGGTCAATGCTCGTGATCTTTTACAATTAAAAGACACTTTAACCCACGTCCCTGAACTCAAAGAAGGCTTGAAACTTTATCATCATCCGAAGATTGATGAACTCGTCAATCAGATGGATGCCCATGAACCGTTATGTGAGTTTTTGCAAAAAGCGATCCACCCTGAACCCCCTCTCGGGTTAAAAGATGGTGGGATTATTCGGGAAGGATTCAACGCTAAATTAGATGAACTCAGAGATATTGACCTTCATGGACAAACATGGTTATCAGAATTCGAATCAAATGAACGTGAAAAAACAGGCATCAAAAACTTAAGGGTTGGCTATAACCGTGTTTTTGGTTATTATATTGAGGTTTCCAAAGGCAACAGTCAGTTTGTGAAAGATGAGTTTGGATATGATCGCAAACAAACACTTGCCAATTCAGAACGTTATATCACACCAGAACTTAAACAAAAAGAAGACGATTTGCTCCATGCTAAAGAACGAGCCATTGATCTCGAATATGAGATTTTCAAAGAAATCCGCGATGATGTGATGAATTATACGGTGAGTTTACAGGAACTCGCCAATAAAATAGCAGAAGTCGATGTATTCCTAAACCTTGCCATCTTGGCAGAAAAATATCGATATGTGCGTCCTAAACTTCATCACGCACGTGACGTTAGAATCATTAAAGGTCGTCATCCAGTCGTCGAAAAATTTACGCAATTTGTTGAAAATGATGTCATCATGAAAGAAGGAGAAATCTTCTTAATTACAGGACCAAACATGAGTGGTAAATCCACCTATATGCGCATGTTT
>CAYLLL010000160.1:0-3473 GCA_964384655.1 uncultured Mariniplasma sp.
TGTTAGGGGTCCAATTTTTGGTTTAATGTAATATGGAAACTGATTTTTCGTTCCTTTGATTGCCTTTAATGGAACGCCATTATACTGTCCACTACCAAAATAGATCTCTTTATCACTGTTAAGAATTTCTTCATAATATCCTTCGATAGGAACACCAATTTCATATGACTCATGAACATTAGGAGTCATGTTGAGCACGATGACCAAGGTTTCAACATCGCTTCTTCGAATGTATGCGAAGACGCTTTGCGATTGATCGTCGACGATGGACCATTCGAATCCTTTAGGATGATGATCATATTGATATAGCCCATCATGATGACGATAGACTTGCGCAAGATCGCGGAAAAAGCGGTTTGCTGCATCATGGGCTGGATATGTGAAGAGATGCCAATCGAGTTCACCTTTAAAATTCCATTCAGAAAATTGAGCAAACTCTTGACCCATCATTAGTAACTTCTTCCCAGGATGCGTCATCCAGAGCGTCATGAGTAAGCGCCAATTCGCCATCTTTTGAAAATAATCTCCGGGCATTTTATTGACCAATGATCCTTTCATATGGACCACTTCATCATGAGAGAATGGTAAGACAAATTGTTCATTAAATGCGTAGACTAAGCCAAAGGTGATTTTGTCGTGATGAAATTTGCGATGGATCGGATCTTCTTTAAAATAACGTAAGACATCATTCATGAATCCCATGTTCCACTTATAATTAAATCCGATTCCTCCAGAGGAAACAGGATGTGTTACATAAGGATAATCTGTCGAGTCTTCTGCCATGAGTAATATCCGATCATCTTTACCAAATAAATGATAGGAAAGCTGGCGAATGAACTGTATCGCGTCATGATTGACGCCTTTTTCTTTATTTCCTAGATAATAGATAAGATTTGATACAGCATCGATTCGAAAACCATCGACGTGGAAGTAATCCACCCAGAAATTTAATGCAGATAACATGAAACTGCGCGTAATCCCTTTAGAAAAATCAAGATTATCCGTTCCCCATGTGACATTTTCTCGACGGTCTTGATCATTAAATTCATAGAGTGGTGTCCCATCAAAAAAGGAAAGTCCATGGGCATCTTTGCAGATGTGTCCTAACACCCAATCCAAGATCACTCCAATCCCTGCTTGATGCATACGATCGATAAAATACATGAAATCCATCGGTACACCATAACGCGAAGTGGGAGCAAAGAATCCGGTTCCCTGATACCCCCATGAATCATCCAAAGGATATTCATAGATCGGTAACAACTCAACATGAGTAAACCCTTGTTCAATGACATAGGTGATCAGTTCATCGACGATTTCATTATATGGCTTGTAGCCACCAAATTTGCGTCGCCAAGATCCTAAATGGACTTCATAGATGAGTAAGGGTTCTTGATAAACCTTTTTCTTTTGATAAAACCATGCTTCATCATGCCATGTATACCCATGGATGTCAGTGACTTTGGATGCTGTGTTCGGTCTTTCTTCTGCATAATGGGCAAAAGGATCTGCCTTATAGATGATCCGGTGATCCGGTGTATGGATTTCATATTTATAAGTTGCCCAAAGATGATCACCAGGAATTTCGATACGCCAAAATCCCATGGGATGCACTTTTGTGAGTACATGTTTCCAACCCTCATAATCATTAAATGATGAGACGAGTCGAACTTCACTCGCATTGGGTGCATAGACTGTAAACTCAGTAGCAACGCTTGATCCTTGAGCATTCTTGATGAGATGAGATCCTAAAAATTCGTAAGCTTGATCATGCTTACCTAGTAAATACAGATTGACATCATGTTCGAGAATAGGACGCATAATAACCTCCTTAGACTTTATGAATCAAAATGATATAAACTCCTGGTTTATCGACAAACACGTGGTTCTCCTCCATGAAAACATCTTGGGAATTAAAGAGAATTGAACCTCCATCAAGGGGTAGTTTTTCGATTTTATGGTCATGCTTTAAAAAGTGAGTAAGTATGTATTTTTTGTCTTCTAGCACATATTTAATAAGATTCTGATCTTTATAGATACTGACGTGCTCATTGCCTTTGGTCTTTCGATAGACGCTATAACGTTTTCTAATCTTCAGTATCGCTTTTAATTTTTTGACGCTTTCACTCTGAGTATTCCAATGAATATGATTGATTTCATCCGAACTATTGTATGAGTTTTCAACGCCTTTTTTTGAACGATAGAATTCTTGTCCTGCATGATAGAAGGGGATGCCTTGACTAATCGCAATCACGTGATTTGCGAAATCTTGAAAATCTTTAAAACGTTCTTTTTCATAGCCACAGGATTGTAACAATTTATCAAAATAAGTCATATTGTCATGACATTCAACATAGTTGATGGACTGATTCGATGAATTAAAGAGTTGAGGACTACCGACGATTGCATCCATTGCTCTTAAGATCAATGATTGATTTCCCATGGTAAATCCTAATCCAGGTCCATGAAGTTCACCCTTCATGGTATTTCTAAAGAAATCATTGAAATGTGCATAAGAAGGGAAAAGTGCTTGATTGCCCATATGGGGACGTTGTTTGGGTGGAACTTCTGTCATCATGTTCCATCCCTCACCATAAAGCATGATTGAAGGATGTCTTTTCTTGAGTTCTTTTTCAATCAGATGCATCGTATCAAGATCCATCAACCCCATTAAATCAAAACGGAATCCATCGATCTGATAATTTTCAACCCAATGGATCAAACTATCAACAATGAGTTTTCTCACCATGTAATTCCGTGTTTCCACGTCATTTCCACAGTAGGAGGCATTGGTGCCTTTTTGTGATTTATCATGACGATAAAAGTATCCAGGAACGAGATAATCATAGGCAAATGTATGTCTAGAGAACACATGATTATAGACGACATCCATGTTTACCCCTAGCATGAGTTGATGAGCTTCATTCACAAGTCTTCGCATCGCTTCGATGCGATCTGTCGGTTGATCAGGATCTTTAGCGAACCAACCTTCTAAGGCGAAGTACTGAACAGGATTGTATCCCCAGTTATATGATTTTCCTTTATCTTTTTCATCAACACCATCAAAATCAAAGATGGGGAGAAGTTGAAGATGGGTGATTCCTAATCGCTTGATGTAATTTAGGACAGACCCCTTAAAGATTTTACTGTACTCAATCATTCCATCAAAAAGTCCTGCATGAGGGACATCTGTTTGAATCGTTAAATCTCTAATGTGTCCTTCATAAATCACCGCATCTGTATAATTTTTTAATCGAATGGGTGAAGGATTGATCTTGACTAGGCTTGACCAATCAATAATGTAAGAACCGTCGGTTGCAGCTGCAATTGTATAAGGATCATGGACATAATCAAATTGATCCACCAAACGGACTTTATACACGTACTTCTTGCCATGAAAATCGCCATCGATCACCCGTTCCCAAATGGGTTCATGATAGACCATGGGGTATTCGATATCGTCAATAACGACA
>CAYLLL010000161.1:0-3430 GCA_964384655.1 uncultured Mariniplasma sp.
AAAGGGAGGTTAACTCTGCATTGGGTTCACTTTTTAACCTTGGAATTTCAGTATCAATCATATATGCGATAAGCCATGGCAAAAAAAGGTCAGCTAAAGCGCCAACGGATTTAAATGATAGCGAGATCACCAGCATACGCCAGTACGGTTTGACAAGTCGTAAAATCATTTTCATCGTTGATAAACCTCACATAAAAACTATAGCACATTTTTCATGGCTTGAAAAGATGAAAAAAGAAATAGCCCCTCAGGGCTAGTTCATATCATCACTGTTGGTAATTACGTGAATATCATTTGAAAAATGAAGATTAAATCGATCCACACACACAGAAATCTCACGATCGGTTTCAAAATACTTGACGCCATGCTGTCCCTGTGAAAAATGAAATCGGTCATCCTGGAATCCATCCATTTTGATTACCATTAATGTTCCTGTATCGGTGCCTATGCCTTGATAATAATAATCACCTTCAGCTGTTCTTGTGATATAAAATGTCACTCCATCGAGATCAAGATGCTGAAATTGGTTCATGTCTTTATAAAACGTATCCCATAAACGTTTAAGCCATGCATCACCATCTTTTGTTTTTCTAACGAAAATGGCAGGATCCCCAATCGCATACTTCCCTGGGTTAAGCGTATAACATGTCATAGAACCAAACCTTCTTTTCTAAATAGTAAGGGGTATCCATCCCATGGGTCTCTACAGGTTTCGTCAATTGCCCAATCGTCTTACTTTCCCAAATGAGATGCGCAAACTCAGGTCGATCAATAAATGGATTACGATTTTTTTGATGCTCAAAAATGACCTCATTACGTTGTCTTTCAAAGTCCGAGACAGGGTCTTCTTTATGCCATTCCAAAAGAAGCGACAATTTCCCCATTTTGACACCATCCATCGTATAATGATAGGTCTCATCTTCAAGTCCATCATCCGTAAGAATCAAAAAGTCATAGGTGATTGCCATATAAAAGAGGATGCGAGCCACATCGCCCTTATGTTCATCGCCTGGATAGTATCCTCCATCTTCAGTGGTGGACGCATCGCCAGACCCATCCGAATAGAAACGGTCACTTCGTGAGGAATTAATCGCAGGGGTTATCGCTCTTAAATTGTGTAAGTCAGATGCTTGGCTGCGTTCTGATTCATCCACTCTTGGAATCCCTAAACGTGAATTTGGCCATACGTGTTCACGATGCCAGGAGGCACCATCCCATGCTGCTTCAACTAAATCACCATTATAGATATTCCATACCTTCGATGGATCCTCAAGATCAAGATCAGATAAGGCAAGAAGCACTTTCGCATCGGCATAACGTACGAGATCTAAATGGTTGTTGCTAATGTCATTAAGTTCACTCTTAAGCGCTGAACCAATTAAATTATTTGCGGTATAATAGTAATCTCCAGAACTTGCCGTTTGATAATAATAGAACCCATCTTCATTTTGATCAGCACTATACGTCGGTGTGGTTGGACCATTATCGATATTCTGGGTTGTATTATAGATCACAGCGGCTGCAATGATGATAATCACCCACATCACATAGGTGATATTTCTTTTATGTCTTGCTCTTCTTTTCAGTGGTCTTCGATACGCTCTAGCCATCTTCATCATCCTTTATCCAAATATGTATGATTATATCATATCCAACCCTCATTTTCTTAATTTCAAATGAATGAATTGGATTTCAGTGTTTTTTTATTTTTTAATTGACTTATTCCATAATTTCAGTTAAAATCGATATTGCCTGAGTAAAAAGCCCCTATAGTTAAATGGTATAACGCAGCCATGGTAAGGCTGAATTGCAAGTTCGATTCTCGCTGGGGGCACCATGTAAAACACCAACATCATCCTTCGATGGTGTTTTTATTTTCTTCTTCACTAGTTTCAAGAGAAACCGCACAACTCCATTCTTGAAAGGGGAGAGGTTGATGCGATTCTTTTTGAAGTTTTTTAAGATCTAATATGGCTTCAAAGAGTTCTTCTTTACCCAAAGCGATATGCTCTTGATCAAGAGCTTCATCGTGATAAGATAGGTGGAGAATATGCCTAAATTTTAAATCGAGATAATGTCGTTGTTTTTCATCAATCTTTTGACTTGCTTTCTTCGCATTAAGGTCGATGATTTGATATGCTTTTTCCACGTCGTGAAGGGTATAATAGTAAGCTGCTAGATCGTAGAGAAGAGAAAGACCTTCTAATGTTTTATATAGGTGATTTTTGGGATAACGTTCGAGTTTTTGCGTGACACTATCAACACTAGGCATTTTTTCATAGACGACATACTCTATATATTGCATCAAAAGAATTTGATGAAATAATGAGGTGTTCAACTCCGTATTTTCAAGTATGGAAATCATCTTATGATAAAGGAAAGGATGGGATGAAAGATCATCCGATAAACTGAATTGTTGGTACTGGATTAATTGAATGATTTGAAAGACTGGTTCTTGTTTAATTTTTTTATATGCGACAAAATCACCATAGAATGACTTGTTCGATAAAGAGAAAGTCTTGATATAAACCCAAGAAATAAGGGTCGTAAATAATGCTGCTAGAAAAAGCCAACCTAAAAATGACGAGGACGCTTGAAAATACACAGAGAGGATGAACGTCAGATCGATGACGACCATAAAGACAATCGTCACGATCGGTGCAGCAATCAATGCTTTACCAAATTTAATCACCAGATTTTGGTACGTCGTTTCATCATCGATGATCGGTAAATCTGGGACGACAAAACCTCCAATCAAGTACCATAGTTTCGGTTGAATCTTGAATTTAAGTCCATTTTGATTGCGATAAAACACAAAGATGAATAGATAGAGTGCACGAATCTTCACTCCTTGAACGATGAAAGCCAAAAGATGTCCTAACTCGTGGATAAGAAGGGTGAAGAAAAATACAACAATCAATCCTAATATCCATCCATACCATGGAATTATCTTTAATCCATTGAGAACTAAATACCAATAGCCTTGATACATGATGAAACTAAAAAGATAGCCTAATATAAATCCAAGAGCTAGATATTTAGCTAAACTGATCCAAAATGATTTCTTTCGTTTCATAGTATAAGTCCTCACTTAGATGAACTAATCTTATTATATAATAAATCCCTGATTTTTATGTCGTCCTTGATCGGTAGATAATCGTCAACTCATTGAAAAAAAGAGTAGGAAAATACATCATTTTCAATAAACATATCTTGACAGTCAGGAAATAATTTGCTATCATGAAAAAGCACGATGACGTGGGTGTCGTATAGTGGCTATTACACGTGCTTGCCAAGCATGAGACGGGGGTCCGATTCCCCTCACCCGCTCCATAAAGAAATAACTGCGCTAATTGCGCAGTTTTTTGTTTCATTCAATATTGTTTGAACGGTATTATTCTTGAGCTTTTAATTTAGGCAATGATAGGAA
>CAYLLL010000162.1:0-3425 GCA_964384655.1 uncultured Mariniplasma sp.
ATGCCAATTACAAAACTTACGATAAAGTGATAGAACCAACCTTGGTTTGATTTTTTAGTAATAGATATTAAAAATGCCATGAATGGAAAATATAGAATAAAGCCACCGGTGGGTCCAATTAAGTGAGTGATCCCACCTTGACCACCACTAAAGACAGGTAGTCCGATCGCACCTAATAAAATGTAAATAATGACCGACAAAAACGCTTCTTTAGGGCTTAATATATACCCGATTAAAAAGATAAAGAGCGTTTGAATGGTTACACTCACTTGAACCAAAGGAACAAATATCGGAGGAATAAGGTAAACGGATACGGATAGGATCGCAGCAAACATAGCGATCCGTACAAATGATTTCACGGATTTCATAAATATCTTGGATAGGCATTCGCCATAGCTTCAACGATGGTTTTAAATAAATCATGGAGATTTAGATGTTTTCCTAAGGAATATTGAATCGAAGTCGCATTGATTCCATGAAAATCTATTTGATTCACATTGAGACCCACACCAATAATGACGACATCAAGCATGTGTTCCATAGACATCGATTCAATGAGGATTCCGCAAATCTTTTGATCATTCACATATAAATCATTAGGTTCTTTAAAATGTGGAGAAATCCCTAAGGATTGCAATACGTCGATCAAGGTATCCATGATCCATCGTTTCATCGCATCCGATTGGCTCGCGTTAACTTGTTTTAGTAAGACGGAAAAAAGGAGATTTTCTCCTTTATTCGATTGCCAAGTACGGTCATATTGACCACGACCTTGGGTCTGAACATCAGCTCTAATCCATGTAAAATGTGGAAAGTAGGTATGATTTTCTTTAAGAAAATCGTTGGTCGATGTCAGTTCTTCAAATTCAAGTAACGTATATGCAATCATTTATTGTCCAACAGCAAACGATATATCCGCTTCGCATGCGAGTTCACCTTTGATATAGGCTTCTGCATGACCAAATCCAAAACCTCGACGAATTTTATGCAATTCACAACGAAGTTCAAGTGTATCTCCTGGAAGAACACTTTTACGAAATTTTGCGTTAGAGATACCTGTAAAATACGCGATTTTACCTTGGTATTCAGGGGATGAGAGTAAGATGACCGCACCGACTTGTGCTAAGGATTCGATAATTAAGACTCCTGGCATCACGGGTTTACCAGGAAAATGACCTTCAAAGAAAAAATCATCGTCTTTGACGTGTTTAATACCAACCCCATATTTTAGACTTTCCAATTCAACAATTTCATCTAAAAATAAGAAAGGATCACGATGTGGAATAATCTTCTTTATCTCTTCTTTGGTTAACTTCATAGTTTATACCTTCTTAAAGATGATGGCAGCATTTTGACCACCAAAACCAATATTGATGTTGATCACATAATTGAGATCACGATGGACAGTTTGATTGGGTGTATAGTTAAGATCGCATTCAGGATCTGGTTGTTCAAGATGAATGGTCGGCGGAATATCTCCTGTCATCAATGCCTTAATGGCAGCAATCGTTTCAATCGCACCTGCGGCACCTAATGCATGACCGGTCATCGATTTTGTTGAACTGATATTAAGCTTATAGGCATGATCCCCAAAAGCTTTCTTAATGCCTAATGTTTCAAGTTTATCATTAAGGATTGTGGATGTTCCATGAGCATTGATGTAGTCAATATCTTCTTTTTCAAGATGAGCATCTTGAAGTGCTTGAATTAAACATTCTGTAATGCCACTCGCTTCATCATCAGGTGCTGTCATATGGAATGCATCTGCGGTTGTCCCATATCCTACCATTTCACAAAGGATGGGTGCACCTCGTTTAACTGCATGTTCATAGTCTTCTAAAATGAGAATCCCTGCACCTTCAGCAACCACGAAACCGCTTCTTCTAGCATCAAAGGGAACTGACGCTTGGTTGGGATCGTTAGAGAAATTTAAAGCACGTAAACTTGCAAATCCACCGACACCGATTTCATTGATCGGTGCTTCTGCACCACCAGTGATGACCGCATCTAAATACCCATCTCGGATGGCACGAAATGCTTCACCAATTGAATTGGTTGCAGCTGAACATGCAGTAACCTGTGGAAGATTAGGTCCTTTGGCTTGATATTTAATCCCGATTTTTGCTCCGATAAGATTGATAATCGAATTGGGAATAAAGAAAGGTGATATTCGATCTTGACCACGCAACACTGACGTTTTTGTCTCTTCAAAAATGGTGGTTAATCCTCCAATACCACTTCCTACATAGGTACCAATCCTAAAAGGATTATAGGTATGATTTAAAAAGTTTGCTTGCATCACAGCTTCATGAGCAGCAACTAAGGCTAGATTCGTGACGCGATCTGCGCGTCTGATCTCTTTTTTGTCAATAAATTCTTCAAAATTGATGTTTTTAACTTCACCAGCAATTTTAACTTTATCATTCGATGCATCAAAAAGGGTGATAAAATCTATCCCGTTTTTTCCTGCAACTAAATTCTTAAAGGACTCTTCCACTGTATTTCCCACAGGGCTCACAAGTCCCATCCCTGTAACAACAACTCGTCTTTTCATCATTTCCCCCTACATGACTAACCCGCCATCAACCTCTAGGGTATGGCCGGTAATATAGCTTGCATGTTCACTTGCTAAAAAGAGAACAGCTTGAGCGACATCCTCAGGTTGACCAAAACGCTTTAATGGAATTTGATTAGCCCATAAAGTGACTTGGTCTTCACTTAATTTCTTGGTCATATCTGTTTCAATAAACCCAGGGGCAATCGCATTGACCGTGACACCTCGAGAAGCAAACTCACGAGCCACAGCTTTCGTCATCCCAATGACACCTGCTTTTGCTGAGGAATAATTGGATTGTCCTGCATTGCCTAGCACACCAGAGATCGATGAGATATTGATAATGCGACCATATCCTGCCTTAAGCAATACTTTGGCTGCATGCTTGGTCATGTTCCACACACCTTTTAAGTTTGTGTTGATTACACGATCAAATTGTTCTTCGGTCATACGAAGGAGAAGTGCATCGTCAGTAATCCCCGCATTATTGACTAAAATGTTTAATGATCCAAATGTTTGAACAGCGGTTTGAACTAATCGTTCAGCGTCTTGAAACTTAGAAATATCTGCTTGGACTGCAAACGCATGTCCCCCAAACGCTTCAATTTCTTCAACCAGCGCTTTGGCTTGATCAGCACTACGGTTGTAATTGACCACGACTTTTGCTCCAGCTTTCGCAAGGACTAAAGAGATGGTCTTTCCAATGCCTTGTGCACCCCCGGTGACAATGGCAACTTTATTGGTTAAATCCATGAGTATTTAGCCATCCTTTCACGTCTTCGAGTTCATTTAAGTGATCTAAATGAAAGACTTCGAGACTATTATCTATTTTTTTAATAAGACCTGTCAAGACTGAGCCAGGACCGATTTC
>CAYLLL010000163.1:0-3422 GCA_964384655.1 uncultured Mariniplasma sp.
GGTGTTGGTTTTGCGGGTGGTTTATATCACATCTTAGCGCATGCATTAGCAAGTGCTGCAGCTTTTATGGCGATTGGTGCCGTAGCAAGAGCGACAGGAACCACCAAGATGAAAGAACTTGGGGGTATGATTCATAAAATGCCCATTACCTATATCGTTTATCTCGTTGCGATTATCTCCATGGCAGGGATACCTCCAATGGGTGGATTCATCAGCAAATGGCTGATTTTCCAAACAGTAATCAATCAAGGATTAATCTTTATTGGAATCGCTGTTTTCTTTGGTAGTATTGGTTCATTCCTTTATGTATTTAGACCTCTCGCAGCCTTATTCTTAGGTCAAGAACTCAGTGTCTATAAAGATAAAGTCAAAGAAGCACCATTCTTGATGCTTGTTCCTATGGTTATCTTGACTTTACTCAATATGTATACGGGAATTCTCCCTTCACAAATCATGGGTTTTATCAATCAGGTGATTCGAGAATTGGGCTATCCATCAGTGGTGATGAATGGTGAACAAATCGTAGGATACAATGGTACTTTAGATCCTGTCCTCATTGCAGGTGTCTTCGGCTTTGGTGTTGTGGTTGCGTTTATCATCTTCATCCTTCTAAAGAAATCACGAAAAGTGAGTCTCATGGATACCTATACAGCCGCAAACTTTGTTCATAATGAAGAGTTACTTCATTACAGCGTTGACTTCTATGCACCTTTAGAAAGACTCTATGAAAAACATACAACGAAGATGCAAGATTTCTATGAAAAACTGGCATTAAAGGTCAAAGAACTTGGACGATTTGCGAAATATCTCTTCATGAGCCATTATGTGGAGGTTGCCATCTTCTGGATTGTTGCCATCTTAATCTTTGTATTGTGGGGTGAAGTGTTATGATCATCAATATTCTTATCGGATTTGCCATCGCCTTCTTCGGATTTGTCCTTCAGACATCCGTTGCAGGGATCAACCGTAAGGTCATCGCTCGACTACAAAAACGTTATGGTCCTCGCTGGTACCAAGAATTCTTAGACATTTTCAAACTGCTTTCAAAACGTAGTGTCTCCCATGGTTGGATTTTCGACTTTGGTGTCATCATGGCATTAGGTGGCATTATCGCAACCGCGATGTTCATGCCAGTCACGACATCGTTCGTTGCTTTTGAAGGATATGATAATTTCTTCATCTTTGTCTACCTACTTGCTGTAGGGATGTTAGGGATGGCAATGAGTGCGAGTGGAAGTGGGAATCCTTACGCTTCAATCGGTGTAATGCGCGCACTCACGACCATGTTAGCTTATGAAGTTCCCTTTATGATTATCGTGCTCACGATTATCAATATATCAGGATCTTCATCATTGACTGAGATTGCGCTTTTCCAACAAGCATCAGGGAATCAATGGTTTATGATCGCTTTACCATTAGGTGGACTGGTTGGACTCATCGCACTGATGGGTATGCTCGGTAAAAAGCCTTTTGAAACCTATATTGCCCCTGCAGAAATTGCCTCAGGTCCCATGGTGGAATATGGTGGAAAGCAACTCGGTATGCTCTTCATCATGCATGAAATTACCGTCTTTATCGAAGTGAGTTTGTTCGTTCACCTATTCTTAGGTGGTGCTGAAAATATTCTTATGTTCTTGATTAAATACATCGCTGTCTATACCATTGTCAATCTGATTTCCAATGTTAATGGACGGATGAAAATTGATCAAGTTGTCGTCTTCTTTTACAAGTGGCCATTATTCTTAGCGGTCACACAAGCGATTATCGCAATCTATTTTGGGTGGGTGATCTAATGAAATCAACAAAATTTACAGAACCTCGCGGATTAACCCGTGAACAAATCGATCGAAAGTGGTTTGAGATCGGTGATTATTTCCGTAGAAACTCACTATGGATGCTCATGTATTGTACAGGATGCTGTGCGATCGAACTTCCACCTGCCATGACCTCAGCTTACGATATGGAACGTCTTGGAATGGGACCGATGGCAACACCTCGTCAAGCGGATATCCTCTTAGTCTCAGGTTACTTATCCCTTAAGACGCTCAGACGTTTAGTATACACGTATGAACAGATGAGTGAACCTCGTTATGTGGTCGCCTTAGGCAGCTGTCCCATCAATGGAGGAATCTACCATGATTCACACGCCGTGATCAATCAACTCGATCAATATATACCTGTGGATGTTTACGTGGCTGGATGTATGCCAAATACAGAATCGGTCATGAACGGATTTGTCGATCTCATGGAACAAATTAAAAACAAAACAGCGACAGGTTGGAAACGCTATAAAGATAATTTTGAATGGTTTAAACAAAATCAAATCACTGCACTTGGGGAGGTCGTTATCGATGATGAATTCCATGAGTAGAACAGAGATCGCTAAAGGAATTGTTTTACGCTATATCCAACCGATTAGCTTTGATGAAATCGATCCCTATCAAGCCGCAATCGTCGTGAATAAAGATCAAGTGATCATGGTGTTGTCGGTGCTAAAAAATGAAGGTTGGCGTCAACTTTCCTATTTAAGCGCGATCGACTGGTTAGAAGACAATGTCTTTGAAATGGTCTATGTCCTGATGAACTGGGATCTTGGTTATCATTTACAAATTCGTGCAAAGATCGATCGTGAGTTTCCCGAAATGCCTTCAGTGATTTCCATTTATCCTGGAGCGATCTATTATGAAAGAGAATGTCATGAATTCTTTGGTATTGCATTCCCTGGAAATCCTACGTATGAAAAGCAACTTATCTTGGAAAATTGGGATGATTTACCCCCATTAAGAAAAGACTTTGATCCTAAAGCCTACAGTGACCGTAAGTTTGCTGCTAGAGAATACTCTGAAACCTACATCGTCAGTGACCCCAACAATCATCAAAAGATGAAAAGAGAACAGCGCAAAACAAGAGCTGCATCGTTGAGAGGTGAGAAGAAATGAAACAGATGAAATTATTCTTAGGTCCTCAACATCCAGGGATGCATGGGAATGCATCGATTCACCTTTTTGTTGATGGCGATATGATTAAACGATCATTCTTACTTCCTGGGATGCTCCACCGTGGATTTGAAAAAGGGATGGAAAGACACTCATGGGTGAACAACATCAGTTTAATTCCCCGTGTTTGCGTTCCTGAACCTGATATCAACGAAATGGCCTTTGCCATGGGGACTGAAAAACTCTTAGGTTTGCAAATTCCTGAAAGAGCACACTGGATTCGTATGATTATGTTAGAACTTGCGCGCATTAGTGCGCATCTCATGAGTTATGGTGGATTAGGTGGTCCTACAGGAAACTATACGTTGATGTATCACGCGCATGCGGATAGAAATTCGATTCTTGATATCTTCGAACAAATTACGGGACACCGTGTTTATCATCAATACATCGTTCCTGGTGGCGTAAGAAAAGATTTACCTGTTG
>CAYLLL010000164.1:0-3417 GCA_964384655.1 uncultured Mariniplasma sp.
AGAATCGCGATGGGCTACATCGATCGTGGCGAACTTGTCCCCAATCATATCACCAACGAAATTGTTCGTCATCGTTTGATGGAAGACGATGCAAAAAATGGTTTTCTCTTCGATGGTTATCCACGAAACATTGAACAAGCAGAAGCGTTCGATCATCTTTTAGAAGAGATGGGATGGAAGCTCAATGCAGTGATCAATATCGCGGCTCCAGATGAAGTGATTATCGATCGCATTGCAGGTCGTCGCGTATGCGAAACCTGTGGCGCTGTCTATCATATCCACAACAAGAAACCTAAAAAAGAAGGCATCTGTGATCTTGATGGTGGAAAACTAGTTCAGCGCGCTGATGACATGGAAGAAACGGTTCAACGACGTCTTCGTATCTACTGTGAACAAACCGCTCCAGTCATTGGGTATTACAAATCTAAAGGATCGATTGTGGAAATTGATGGAACGAAATCCATCCAGTACACCGATTCAACGATTAAGAAAGTCTTAGGTGAGATGAATTGATTCAAATCAAATCACAACGCGAAATTGAGTTGATGCGTGAAGCTGGACGCATCTTAGATGAAACAAGACGTTTGCTTGAGAACCATCTCAAGCCCGGTGTCAGCACGCTTCAACTCGACCGCCTCGCCGAAGAACACATCTTAAGTCTTGGGGCTACACCCTCATTCAAGGGTTATCATGGCTTTCCAGGATCCATCTGTACTTCAATCAATGAAGTGGTTGTTCACGGTATTCCTTCGATTAAAGAAGTATTGAAAGAAGGAGACATTATAACCTTAGATTTTGGCGTTAATTACAAAGGATATCACGCAGATTCAGCTACGACGTACCCCATCGGTGAAGTCAGCCCAGAGATCAGTAAACTTTTAGAGGTCACTGAAAAGGCGCTTTATGTGGGACTAGACATGGCGAAACCAGGAAATTATGTCTCAGACATCTCTTATGCGATTGAATCCTACGTCAAACCCTTTGGCTATGGGATTGTTGAAGAGTTCACCGGTCATGGCATCGGTAGAGAACTTCACGAAGAACCCTATGTTCCCAATTTTGGGAAGCCAAAGCAAGGACCGGTCCTCAAACCCGGGATGACATTTTGCGTAGAACCGATGGTAAACCTCGGAACGAAACGCGTCAAAATATTGTCTGATAATTGGACAACAGTGACAACCGATCGCAAACCTTCCGCTCATTTCGAGCACATGATTGTGATCACGGAAACTGGATATGACATCTTAACGATTTCAAAGAAGGAGTGAATCTATGCCAAGAGAAGATTTAATTGAAGTGGAAGCCAAGGTCATCGAAGTATTACCCAATACCAAATTCAAGGTGGAACTTCTACAAAATGGGCACATCGTGCTCGCACATGTATCTGGTAAAATCCGCATGAATAACATACGCATTTTACCTGGTGATAAAGTTACGGTTGAATTATCACCATACGATCTATCACGCGGACGCATCACGTATCGCCGCAAATAAGGAGGAAATGATATGAAGGTAAGAGCATCAGTAAAAAAACGCTCCGAAGATGATATCATCGTCAAGCGTAAAGGCAAAATTTATGTCATTAACAAGAAAAATAAAAGACATAATCAAAGACAAGGATAACGAGGAGGAACTATGGCAAGAATAGCAGGCGTTGACATTCCACGCGATAAGCGCGTCGTGGTTTCGTTAACCTACATATACGGAATTGGGGTACCCCTTTCCAAACAAATTTTAAAGGATGCAGCTGTCAATGAAGACGCACGCGTCAAGAATTTATCAGAAGATGAATTAAACCGCATTCGTACCGAAATCGCGAAGTATACCACCGAAGGTGATTTACGTCGTGAAATTACCTTAAACATCAAACGTTTAATGGAAATCGGTTCTTATCGTGGCATTCGTCACCGTAAAGGATTGCCTGTTCGCGGACAAAATACCCGCAACAATGCACGTACCCGCAAGGGTAAACCCAAGGCAATCACCGGTAAGAAGAAGTAAGGAGGGAATAATATGGCTAAGAAAAAGACGACAAAACGTAAGGTTAGAAAGAATATTCCCCTTGGTGTTGCCCACATTCATACCACATTTAATAATACCATCGTGACCATAACCGATGTGGATGGTAATGCGATCGCATGGAGCAGTGCTGGTGCACTTGGCTTCAAGGGATCGAAAAAGTCTACCCCCTATGCTGCACAAATGTCTGCAGAAGCAGTCGCTAAAACAGCGATGGATAACGGGATGATCAAAGTTGAAGTTTCTGTCAAAGGACCTGGTCCTGGTCGTGAAGCGGCGATCCGTTCACTACAGGCTGCAGGTTTAGAAATTACTGCAATCAAAGACGTCACACCAGTTCCACACAACGGATGCAGACCACCCAAACGTCCACGTGGATAATTTAAAGGAGGGGTAACTTGTGAAAGATTTAAAATTTGAAAAACCAACCGCAGTTGAGGAAATAGCTGTTGACGGTCACAAAGGACGCTTCACCATCAAGCCCCTTGAACGTGGCTATGGAATTACGCTCGGCAACGCATTAAGACGTGTATTATTATCATCACTTCCTGGTGCAGCCATCGTCAATATAAAGATCGATGGTGTCGAACATGAATTCTCCACGATGGAAGGCGTTTATGAAGACGTCATGGGTATTGTCTTAAACTTAAAGAAGGTCATCTTCGCAGTAGACTCAAATGACCCTGACTTTGAACAAAAACTTGAACTTTACGCGATCGGCGCAGGTCCTGTCACCGCAAGAGAATTCAATCATGTCGATGGTGTTGAAATTATCAACCCCAATCAAGTGATTGCAAACTTATCAGAAACAGGTCGTTTATCGATGGAAGTCACCGTTCGTCGCGGTGTCGGCTATGTCAGCGCTGAAAAGAATAAGGGATTTAGCAGAAACGAGAAAAGTGTTATTCCCATTGATGCGATCTTTACACCAGTCACCAGAGTATCCTATCATGTTGAAAAGACAAGAGGCGATGCCGATGAACTCATGTTAGAAATCGAAACCAATGGTGCCATTCAGGCTAAAGAAGCGTTAGCACTTGCTTCAAAGATGCTGATTGACTATTTGAACGTCGTTGTTCAAATCAGTGAAAAAGCACAATCCACAGACTTTATTTTTGAACAAGAAGAAGAACCCACCAACAAGAAACTCGAAATGAAGATTGAACAACTTGACCTTTCTGTTCGCCTATTCAACAGTTTGAAACGTTCAGGTATTTATACCGTGGCACAAATCATCAGACTGACTGAAGAAGATGTCATGCGTTTCCGCAGTTTAGGTAGAAAATCATTTAAGGAACTCAAGGAAAAACTTGCTGAACACGGTTTAGAATTCGAAAATAGTTCAAACAAAGAGTCTAAATTTCATTTAGATGATGAAGATAAGGAGTAAATCATGGC
>CAYLLL010000165.1:0-3417 GCA_964384655.1 uncultured Mariniplasma sp.
GCTCATTTTTGTAGATGACTTCATGCTCGATAAGAAATTGAGGTACATCGTGTCTAGAGACATATTTTAATTGACTGAGAAACTTATCAATGCGCATTTTTAGTCTCCTTGTGCTATACTAAAATTGAGGTGTTATTGTATGCTAACCATGAAAAATGTCATTCGAGAAGGTCACCCGACACTCACGAAAATTGCCCAAGAGGTTAAACTTCCTTTGTCCTCTGGTGATAAAAAGCTTTTAAAGGAAATGCTCGAATTCGTCATCCATTCACAAGATGAAGCGATGGTAGAAAAGTATGATTTCAGACCTGCCGTAGGCATTGCTGCGCCACAACTCAATGTGTCTAAACGCATGTTTGCTGTCCATGTCACTGATTTTGATGGAACCCTCTATTCATACGCACTTGTCAATCCTGTGCTTAAACAAAAATCGATGGATTTGATTTATGTACCCGGTGGTGAGGGGTGTTTATCAGTCGATCGAGAAACCGAAGGTTTGACACCTCGCTACGGTTCAGTAACCTTTGAAGCATTGTCCTATGATCTTCCCTCAGGAACACTTATTCCAATCGAATTAAAATTATCTGGCTACGTAGGGATTGTTTTTCAACATGAATATGATCATATTAATGGGATTATGTTTACAAGTAAACTCTTCCCCAGTCTTCCGAATGCGAAACCTGCATTTGAGTTCGTGACTGAAGAGGAAGAAACTATTTAAAGATCATTTGCAGCAATTTAATTTGATTTTTCAAAATGTCATCTTCGGTGACATTTTTTGTTTCTTCATCAGGAAAAATACGTCGAGATAACAGAGATAATTGAGAGTCTTTCTTCTTTTTTTCACTGTTGAAAAGTTTCTTGAAAAAACCCTTTTTCTCTACTTCATTTGAGAAGAGTGATGAATGATAATGGTGATCGGTGATCACGAGTCCATCAAAGCGATCTCTGATAAGCTTTTTGATGATTTTAAGAATATCTGTCTTTCCATATCCAATCAATTCAGGATCTCCTTGATGATTGGCATCATGCGCAAAAAAGACAGAGATATGACTTCTTAATACACGATATGCTGTCGTGGTTGATTCGTTATTTTTCATGATGACGACAGGATCAAAAGCGATTGATAACACTTTAGATTTGAGCTTCTTTAGTAGGTATGCATAGGTGTTCGCCTTATAGTTGTCCATGAGTAAGACAATCTTTTTACTACCTCTCATTGCAGCATCCACATAGGGCTCAATTCTTTTTTTAATTTCTTCAAATTCTTCCATGACATCATTAAACTCTGGCAATCTAAGTGTGAGCATGTTGACTTTGAGTCGATCAGCTAGCTTAATCATGTATTTAAACTCATCCAATGCATTCGCATGCTTACGATCATCATAAAGATCATAAGGTGTAGAACCTGAGTCGATGATTGAGATACGCATTTTCATGGTTTTTAGATCGTTGATTAAGTGTTTGATGTCACCATCTGAAAGTTCAATCAGAGGTTGATTTTGGTAACTTTTGAGTGCGATTGCATCCATCCCAAATTCCAACGCTTTTTTTTGACGCTCTTCGAATGTACTTAGCGATATATAATCAAAATATCCAGTTAGTGTGACTCTCATATAATCCTCCACTCGTGCATAATGATCGCCCCTGCAACACTGACGTTTAAACTTTCCACACGTCCAGTTTGAATATGAACTGCTTGATCGCAGAGAGGTTTCAATTCTTGATGAATCCCATGGCCTTCATTTCCTAAAATAAGAACCATCTTGTCTGATGGAGCAATCGTTCCTTCATCATGAGCATCAGCAAAATAAAGCTTGTATCCTTGATTTTTAAGCTCAATTAGTGCGTCCTTCAAGGGTTTACGCTCGACATAAACATCAAAGATGGATCCTTTGGAAGCGCGTATAGTTTTTTCGTTATAGAGATCTGCACATTGAGGGCTGAAGATCACATGAAGAAAACCAAAGGCAGCCGCACTTCTGATAAGTGCACCGACATTATCTGGATCTTGTACATCATCAAGGACTAGGATACGTGTTGAAGTTCTTTTTAACTCCATTTTTTTACAGATTCCGATTTGATCAAAGGAAGTCTCGGTCTGTTGAAATTCATCCCATAGGGCTGAATCATAAAGTGTGCCTTCTTTATCGGGATTTGAGGTGATCAACTCTTTAATTGCATGATGCTTTTTTGCTTCTTCGATGAGATGTGGTCCATAAACCAAAAATAGACCATGTTGATCACGGTATTTCTTTAATTTGAGTGAGAGATAGAGTTTATAGGTCTTATTTTGTTTGGATGTAATCATCTGGGTTCATCAACTCCGTTTGCATCGCTTGAATCGCTTCATTTAATTGAATGCCATAAGATGAAATGATCTTTGAAAAATCTTGGTCAATCGAAAGTGTTTGCACATGAATGATAGCGTCATCTATGAACGATACTTGATAAACTGGCGCTTCATAGGTCATGGCAAGTTTAGTGACCGGTTTCGTTACAGGTTGTTTTGGAATATAGATGCTACAACAATCCTCATAGGGTCTTATGGAAATCTCATATGTCCCAATTCCTTTGGCTTGTTCAATCACCTTAAGTTTATCCTGGGTAATCAATGGTCTGAGAATGGGAAGATGGGTTACTTCTTCAATCACTTTGAGTGAAAATAACGTTTGTGAGGCCACTTGTCCTAAAGATTCACCTGTAATTAAACACAGATTCTTTCGTTTGATCGCTAATCTTTCAGCGATTCGAAACATCATACGTCTCATCACTGTAATCTGATATGGATGAAAGACATCATGTAGTATTTTATCATGAATTTGATAAAATGGGATGAGATGAAGCGTGATCACCCCTCTTGGGGTGTTACCAGCGAGAACTTTCGCCAGTTCAACGACTTTATCGACCGATTCCAAGGGTGTTAGAGGGCTCGACTCAAAATGAATAAGTTCGAGATCAATCCCCTGTTTTATGGCTAAATAGCCAGCGACTGGACTATCGATACCTCCGCTCATTAATAGCATCCCTTTACCTTGAGAACCATAGGGGTAGCCTCCCATCCCATGAATTCTAGTTAAATATAGATAACTCGCTTCATGGCGTAGTTCAATGTGAAGAACGACTTCTGGATGGCTGAGATCAACGTTCATTTTCCATTTAGTCCCCTCGATGATGGGTTTCGCGACTGCGTGTGTAATCTGTTGACTCGTTAATGGAAAACGCTTATTTTGGCGCTTGGTTTCAATCTTAAAACGCACATTGTCATGATGGATTTCTTGATCAAGAATCTCTTGACCCAAGCGTATCACAGAATCGAGATCTGGCTCCGTATGATAGGCAATACTTAAATCAAGAATCCCAGGAATTTTTATAAGTCGAGCGATGATTTCTTGTTCTTCTTTATCCTGGTAATCA
>CAYLLL010000166.1:0-3402 GCA_964384655.1 uncultured Mariniplasma sp.
TTCTTCCACTGAAGGTTCTCTGCCTAAATCCTGAATCAATTGACGTTGAATTCGGATCATCTTGTTGATGGTTTCAACCATATGGACAGGGATACGTATCGTTCTTGCTTGGTCAGCTACTGCACGGGTAATCGCTTGACGGATCCACCAGGTTGCGTATGTCGAAAATTTAAATCCTTTTTCATAATCAAATTTATCAACTGCACGCATCAAACCCATGTTACCTTCTTGAATTAGATCTAAGAAGAGAAGTCCACGACCGACATAACGCTTTGCAATAGAAACCACCAAACGGTAATTCGCTTCGACAAGTTTATTTTTCGCAAACTGCGCTTTTTCAACCGCACGATTGAGTTCTTGAATGTCATTATCTGGTAATTCAAGCGTACCTTGCTCCATTTCATCAAGTTGTTCTTTAGCATAACGCCCATTGGAGACAGCGACAGCGTACTTCTTTTCATCTTCTTGATTTAAGAGAGGAATCTGTCCGATTTCTTTTAAATACATCCGAACGGGATCATCAATTTTGATGGAAGAGGCAATCGATTCAATGTTGATGAGTTCTTCCTCTTCAACTTCAAGACCTGATAGGGATAGATCATCGGGTTCAATATCTTCTAATTCAAAATCCGGTTCTTCCTCTTCTTCTTCGACCTCTGCAGTTTCTTCCTCAACCTCATCTTCGGGAAGATCTTCTGTAAAATCTTCACTGGTCATAATATCAATATTTTCATTAAGCAGTGCGCGCTCAATTTCAAAATAATCTTCACTATTCAGGTCTGCATATTGCATGACGTCTTCCTGTCCGACAAACCCTTCTTTTTGACCTTTTTTAATGAGCTGTTGTATGATCTTTTCACGATCCATTTGACGCTTCCTCCTTATATTTATCTAATCGCTTTTTCAGTTGATCACGTTCATTGACCAACGTTTCACTCACTTCATTGAGTGTATCTATTTGGGTGTTTAAATAATTGAATCGACGATAGTCATTGGCAAGAACGACTAAAGCGATATATTTTTCAACTTCTTTCTCGTCCAATGAAAGATTCTTTTTCCAGATAATATCTTTCAAAATGGATTTTTCCATCAGTTCGCGTTGTTCAGTATTCAGGGTATCTAAGAAGTTCTGGATATCCATCTCTAAGTGTTCATGGTAATAATGATCAATGGATAAACGAATGGTTGCTGTAATCACATCCGCGAAGTCTGAGGATTTTAATGCATTCATGACTTTATTTGAGATGCTTTTTGAACGCAACATCGCCATGATTAAAAGTCTCTCTGCCTGTTCATACCTGTTGGGAATCTTAATTTTTTCAACAGTTGGAATTTTGACAGGTTCTTTTTCTTTGGTACGTTTTACGGTTTCAAGTTCTTCCATAGGAATTGAAAACTCAGCGGATAAACGTTGTAAGTAATGCGCTCTAATGGAAGGATCTGATTGTTGAACCATCGAGACTATTTGTCGTTTGAAATCTTTCAAATCATTGGCATTCTTTAAATCTTTGCCTAATTTATAGTATCGATAGCGGAATTGATAACTATCTTCTGTGTACTCACCGAACAACTTTTCATAGGCTTCGGGTCCATATGACTTAATAAAATCATCCGGGTCCATTTTTTCGGGTATGGTGAGCACTTCAATTTTCAACTGCTCTTTTTCCAAAATAGGGATGGCATGATCGCTTGCTTTTAATCCCGCATTGTCACCATCGTATGCGATGATGATCGAAGGACTCACTGATTTTATCAGTTTTGCTTGATCTTTTGTGAGTGCAGTCCCCATGGTAGCGACACCATGCATGATGCCTGCAGCATACGAAGAGATAACATCGAAGAAGCCTTCATAAAGAACGACCTGTTTTAATTTTCTTATTTCAGGTAGAGCTTCATTAAAGTGATAAAGTAACATGCCTTTTTTGAAAATGATGGTTTCAGGACTGTTAATATATTTTGCGGGTTCTTTAGGATTCAGTGTCCGTCCCGAAAATCCTACCACTCGACCCTTAGGATCCGTGATTGGAAAAATAATCCGATCGCTAAACAAATCATAATAATCCCCTTGATCGCTTTGTTTAACCACACCTAATTTGATCATGTCAGAGACGGTAAAATTCTTATTTTTGAGTACTTGATAGAGTGTTGATCCAAAGGATGGGGCATAACCCAAACGAAAATGCTTGATCATATCATCATTGGTTTGGCGATCATAAAGGTAGCGAAGTGCTTCTAATCCCTTTTCACTATGTCTTAAGTTGAACTCATAGAAATTAGCAACTTCACCCATGAGTGCATAGTAATTTTCGTAAGGATCTTTTTTAACATTAGCTTTTTTAACTTCGATCCCTGCGCGCTCTGCGAGTTCGGATGCAGCCTCTTCAAAAGAGATATTTTTAATTTTTCTAAAGAAATTGATTGGGCTTCCGCCTTCACCACAACTCATACATTTCGCAATGTTTTTTTCAGGTGAAACGGAAAAACTAGGTGTTTTTTCTTGATGAAATGGACACAAACCCACGAAATTTTTTCCCGTCTTTTTGAGCGTGACAAACTCGCTAACCAAATCAACGATCGCTGTTTTCTCATTTATTTGATCAATGAGTTTTTGGTCCATGACATCCTCCTTGATTAAAATTGATGATTCTTTTCAATATAGGCTTTCAATGCTTGAATCGGTACTCTTACTTGACCCATCGTATCCCGATCTCGAACAGTGACTGTTTGATCATCCATAGTTTGGTGATCCACAGTAATGCATAATGGGGTTCCAATCGCATCTTGTCTGCGATAGCGTTTCCCAATGTTTTGCGTTTCATCATAGATCACATCGAAAGATTTGCTAAGTTCTTGATAGATTTCAAAAGCTTTTTCACTATGATCGCGTTTTACCAAAGGTAAGATTGCTGCCTTATAGGGGGCTAGTGCTGGATGGATGTGCAGCACTTGTCTGATATCTCCACCTTCTAAGACTTCTTCATCGTAACCATTGGTTAAGAAAGCTAACACGAGACGTTCAACACCTACAGAAGGTTCAATGACATAGGGTAAATAACGTTCATTCGTTTCAGGATCTAAATACTGTAAATTTTCACCTGATTGATTTTGGTGAGCCTTTAAATCATAATCTGTTCGAGATGCAATTCCCCAAAGTTCATCAAAGCCCCATGGGAATTGATACCTGATATCTGTTGTCGCATTTGAATAGTGAGAAAGTGCTTCAGGCTTATGATCATCGAATTGTAAATTTTCTTGTTTCAACCCTAAATCCTTAAGCCAATTCATGCAGAAATTTTTCCAAAAGCCAAACCATTCAAGTTCTGTTCCTGGTTTACAGAAAAACTCGAGTTCCATCTGTTCAAATTCACGGGAACGGAAAGTAAAATTGCCCGGGGTGATTTC
>CAYLLL010000167.1:0-3394 GCA_964384655.1 uncultured Mariniplasma sp.
CAAAATTACTCTAACTCTTTCTGGACTTTTAACAACTCCATCGACTTCTGATATATCTTTATTAATAATAGCATCAACATAATCGTATGCTATCTTATAATCAATCTCGGGATTATTCAAAGTGACAGCGTTTGGCCATCCACCACGAACAATTGCATGTGCAATTTTTTCAATAGAGAGTTCTGATACGCAAGAAATATCTTCTTGTGTGCTAAACAATCTTCTCAATGAAACCTTGCCGTTTGACTCTTTTGATTCATATAAACTCATAGGTCTGAGCATAAGTCGAGAAATTCTTCCAGTTCCCGTGTGTAGTGTTTCACTATGATTTGCAGATGTTGATCCTGTAAGAATAAATTGTCCTGGAACTCCGCGTGAATCGACTTCATATCGTACTGCATCCCATAAAACGGGTGCCATTTGCCACTCATCAATAAGTCTTGGAGTTTCACCCGTAAGGAGTAAACTAGGTTTTGTATCAGCAAGTTTTAAATTTGAGATCATTTCATCAGGTTTTTGCATATAAAGTGCACTTTTACTTAGTTGCTGAGCCGTACTGGTTTTCCCACACCATTTCGGACCAACGATATTCACAGCGCCGAATAATTTAAGTTTCTCAGTTAGAAGTTCATCAGCAATTCTTTTATAATAGGTAAATGACAAATCGATCACCTCATACAATGATTCTATCATGCGCTTCCTCTTATGTCAATATTTTACTTCTGATTTTGTCATTACTTTACTTCCGATTTTGTCATTATTTTACTTCCAGTTTTGTCCTATTCTTAGTTATATATTAAAAAAGCTCATTTCTAAAATGATAGAAATAAGCTTCGTATAGTTATTTTCTCTTTTCTAATCCTTTTTGTAAGATAAGTACCATCTCACGAAGCGTCTTTGCAGCTACCGCAGTCGAAGCTCCTGTAGGATCTAACATGGGTGCGAGTTCGACAAAGTCAGCTGCAACCACATGATTAAGTTTTTCAAACTGATCAAATGCCCAAAGTAAATCTTTATACTGCATTCCACCGGGTTCAGGAGTACCTGTGCCAGGGAATACTGCAGGATCTAAAACATCAAGGTCAATCGTAATATAGACAGGAACATCTTTTAAAGATTGGCAGACTTTATCTAATCCTTCAAAGTCGAATTTACGCATCGTTACATGGCCTTCTTTTGCCCAATCGAATTCAGGCTTTTCACCACTGCGAATGCCAAATTGATAGATCTTTCCATCCCCAACAAATCCGTGTACATGACGCATAAACGTCGCGTGAGATAACTTTCTACCAAAGAATTCTGTTCTTAAATCCGTATGTGCATCTAAATGAATGATGTGTAGATTAGGATATTTTTCAAAGACAGCTTTGATAACTGGGTAGCTTACTAAATGTTCTCCACCGACCATCATCGGTGTTTTCCCATCCTTCAAAATTTGTTTGGTCGTTTCGTAAACGATATCAAGCGCATCTTCAACGGCACCTATAGGAAGATCTAAATCTCCAATATCTGCGGTTTTGAACTCATTTAAATCACGTTCACGATAGGGTGAGTACCACTCTACCCCAAACGAATCGACACGAATCGCATTCCCTGCAAACCGTGTTCCAGGACGGAAACTGGTCGTTGCATCCATGGGAACACTAAAAATTACAACATCGGCATCTATATACTCACTTTTACAACTTTGAAACGATAAATCAACTTTACTCATCTTCATAGGCTTCGCTCCATTTGTCCCAATATTCTTTATCAATAATCTTTATATAGCCACCCTCAGTATCCGATAAGATGACAGAACCACTGCGTTGATAGAAATCTAAGTCAT
This sequence comes from uncultured Mariniplasma sp., assembly GCA_964384655.1. Classification (GTDB taxonomy): domain Bacteria; phylum Bacillota_I; class Bacilli_A; order Acholeplasmatales; family Acholeplasmataceae; genus Peloplasma. Next base: position 1,829 of record CAYLLL010000167.1, read on the forward strand.
CTAAGATTTCTTGTGATATGATTTCGCCTGGAATCACAATCGGAATACCAGGAGGATAAATCATGACCGATTCAGCAGCAATCTCATCCACCGCTTGATTGAGAGGAACATATTTCTTTGGTGCATGATACGCTTCACGAGGACGCGTATAAGCTTCAGGATAACTGTATTTGATCTTGTGTGCCAGTGCTGGTAGATGCATGGGATAGTATTTGTCACTCACTTCTTTCAATGCGTCAACTAATGCATCTAAATCTTCTTGTTTCGTTCCAATCGACAACACTGCTAAGACAAGGTGAGTTTCTGCAAGCTCTAACTGTATTTTATGTTCATCAAAAAGTTCTTTATAGACATCAAATCCAGAGATCCCTAGATCTGATACTTTAATTAATATTTTGGTTTCATCGTAATCAAAACTCTTGTTGTTTTCAAAATAGTGATCATCCATTGCTTTGATCCCTGGAATGAGATTGATTTTATCTCGAGTATCTTTGGCCATATCGATCAGTTTAGGAATCATGATAGGTCCTTCAAAATAGATCGTTTTTCTAGCCACATCAAGACTGGACAAGAGTAATGATGAGGGTGAGGTGCTTTGGATCATATTGATCGTCGATCTCAATCGAACATGATCCACCCCTGGACCCTGGGTGATCAAAATAGAACTTTGTGTGAGTGATCCTACCGTTTTATGCAGTGAACATGAACTCATATCTGCACCCGCTTCCATCGATGAGATGGGAAGTAAGGGAGAAAAGGGAAGATGCGATCCATGCGCTTCATCAACTAAAACGAGCATGTCATGGGCATGTGCTAAATCGACAATTTTCTTTAAATCACTCGCAACTCCAAAATACGTAGGGTTAATCACAAAGACAGCTTTCGCATCAGGGTTCTCTACAATCGCTTCTTCAACTTCTTCGAATTCCATATGGTTAGCAATCCCTAATTCTTCATCGATATAAGGTTTGACAAAGACAGGAATGGCACCACTTAAAATGAGTCCATTAATCGCGGATTTATGGACGTTTCTTGGCATAATAATTTTTTCTTTCGCACGGCAGACACTCATGATCATGGCTAATATACCCATGGTCGTTCCACCCGTCAAAAAATAGGCTCTTTCAGCCTTAAATGCATCTGCCATGAGTTCGCTTGCTTCTTTAATGACGCCCGTAGGACGATTCAAGTTATCTAATCCCCGTGGTGCATTTGCATCTAGCCTGAACATGTTCGATCCCACATATTCTAAGAGTTCATTTGGGATTTGTCCAAGCTTATGACCTGGAACATCATGAGCAATCGTATGGCTTTCGGCATATTCTTTTAACTTGGTATAGAAGGGTGTACGTCGATGATCTTTTTCCATGGATTAACCACCTCCAAAACGCACATTTATTTTAACATCTTTTCTTCGATTTTTAAAATAAAAACTCTAATTTTTCAAGAAGGATAACTCTAGGGGATTAAGAGTCCTAAATGACGCACAATTATGGTATAATAAAAGTGCGAAAGGAGACTTACTATATTAAGTCAAGCAATTAATGAGATTTAATAGTAAAAGAC
>CAYLLL010000168.1:0-3371 GCA_964384655.1 uncultured Mariniplasma sp.
CAAAAAACAATCAGCGCATCCATACGATTTTCCCAGCAATCAACACATGTTATGAAAATTATCAAAAACAAGTTCAAACCAGTGTCATCAACGACTTAATTCAAGACGCAGTGGCCATGAATCCCTCACCTATCCATAATCATGGGAAAGCTCAGTTTAATTATGCCACTCAGGTAGCGATTAAACCCCCAACATTTTTAATTTATGTCAATAATCCGGACTTTGTCCATTTCTCATATGAGCGATATTTGCTCAATCAAATTCGAAGTGCCATTGATTTTACGGGAACACCTGTACGTTTGGTGTTAAGAAAGAAGGTGTAACATGAAGCTAAATATTCTCGGTGGAGGAGCCTGGGGGACCACACTCGCTCAAGTGCTTGTCGATAACGGACATGATGTTCTCATCTATGATGTGAACCCAAAAGCTGTAGAAACCATTAATCAACATCATCATCCCTTTTTTGGGAATGAATTATCAGATAAAATTGTTGCAACTAACCACATTCAAGAAGTCATTGATTTTGCTCATACGTTTGTCTTGTCTGTACCTACCAAATTTGTTCGTTCACTCTTACAATCCATCAATCCACTTCTTAAGCAACCTTCCGTTTTTGTCAATGTATCGAAAGGGATTGAACCAGATACCCTCAAGCGAATCTCAGAAGTTGTCGAAGAAGAGATTAGTCCAGATCATTTAAAGGGGTTTGTTGTTTTAACAGGACCGTCGCATGCCGAAGAAGTCATATTAAGAAAATTAACCCTTTTGGTCAGTTCATCCAAAGATGAAGCTTTAGCAAAAGAGATTCAATATATCTTTGCCAATGACAAGTATTTACGCATCTACACCTCCGCTGATCTCATCGGTTCTGAAGTGGGTGGTGCTGTAAAAAATGCAATCGCCGTCATTAGTGGAGCATGCACTGGATTAGGTCTTGGTGAAAACGCACGAGCTGCGGTCATTACACGGGGTATCGTCGAAATCGTTCGTGTGGTTGAAATCATGGGTGGAAAAATGGAAACTGCTTTTGGTTTGACTGGGATTGGTGATTTGATCGTTACAGCGTCATCAGAAAATTCACGCAATTTTAAAGCAGGTCGTAAGATTGGTTTAGGGATGTCTCTTGATGAAGTGTACCAAACAGAAGCACAAACCATTGAAGGCATCCGTACCATTGAAGCGATGCATCATCTTTCATTAGAACATGGTGTGGAACTCCCAATGATCAATACTGCGTATGAGATTATCTTTAACGGATTACCTGTTGCAGAAGGCGTACAAAGATTATTATCGAGGGACTTAAAAAGCGAAGATTTTTGATATCCTATGACCGGGGGGCGATATATATGAACATTAAATATGCACAAAACCATTGGGTTTTTGTGCTTTTTTGTTTGATAAAGGAGGATTATTTCTATGTTTAAACGTCATTCTTGCTGTCAAGCAATCCGTAAATCTGAAACCTATAAACGCCATAGTGCCATGGTGATCATAGGAATGGTGTTTTTTTCAATTGGCATTATTGGTGGATTGTTCAATCAAAATTCGAGCAACATTTACATGTTGGTTGTTTTCATGTTTTCAGGGAGTCTATTCGTATTCATATATTTTAAATCTATTTATAAGATGACGTATCAATGTGAGATGGGAGAAATCTATGAAGCAACTTATCATGATATCTCAATTAAACTAAATGAAAGGTCATTTCGTATTGCCGTTCAATATGAAGATTCAAAGGGTGAAACACACATCATTGAATCTTATGAATATTTCGGCTGGATGGACGTCGAAACGTATCGACATAAGCGATACAAAATCGTCGTTGTTCCAAATCAAACCTATGCGACGATTATCGAAATTATCCATGAATAACCTATAAGATGAAGTGTTAGTGATGGGTTTAAATTTATCTTTCAACATCTATTCGTCAATTACTTCAACGTATCTTGATCGCTACTTGCATACTTTTTCATATTATATCTTATATAAAAAGCCTTAGTGGATGAACATCGTAACATCGACTTGTTACACCTTGCTTCATGACGAAAAATGATATAAATTGCTTAATAAAGCCATTCTTTTTGATAAAAATGCATCGATTTGTTTGCAATATCATCAATTATTTGATACAATGGTATCACTAAAGAAGGAGGATAAAACATGAACAAAACAGAATTAATTGCAGTTGTCGCTAATCGCGCACAAGTGACACAAAAAGTTGCTGAAGACGTATTACAAGCATTCACTGATACAGTCTCCGAAACGCTTGGTAGACGTGGCGAAAAGGTCGTTGTCACTGGATTTGGAACATTCGAAGTAAGAAACCGTGTGAAGAGAACCGGTAAAAACCCAAGAACAGGTGAACTCATTACCGTTCCTGAACAAAAATCCCCTGCATTTAGAGCAGGTAAGCTCCTAAAGGAAGCTGTCAAGTAAACGTTTGACGTCAAAAGCATCTTAAAAAAGGTGCTTTTTTTCTTGTTTAATGGCTCTAAATCCCCATTTATCCACAAAAGTTGTGGGAAATGTTGACAAAACCCCATGATAAAATAATAGTGGAAGGTGGTGTAATGATGAGTATTTTCATGAAAGCCGCAGAAAACGATCTTGAGTTTGTTAAATTAAATTTCACTCACTTAGAAATGGTGGATGAACGTAAAAAAAGCCTTTTACATTATGCCGTTTTAGGATCTGCAATGGATGTGATTCACTATCTACTCGACATGGACATCAACGTCAACATGGTGGATGAACATGGTGAAACCCCTCTGTTTGATTGCGCAAGAAAAGGAAAACTTGACATTGCAAAACTCTTACTCACGAAATTTGCCAATGTCAATCTTGAAAATCGCATTGGAGAACTTCCCATTCATCTTGCTGCCTTCAAGGGCAATATGGATATGATCAAGCTACTGATTGAATCAGGATCATTTTTGAATAAGAAGACACAAGAAGATCGTCTTCCTGTTCATTATGCGATTTCTGGTGGACGTGTCGAAGTTGTTCCATATTTATTGAAAGAATCGAAACAGTCATGGTTTATGAAAGACACCTATGGGAATACACTTCTTCATCATGCAGCCAAGACATCCAACGTACAAATGTTAGATTTATTGCTCAATCAAAACTTAGATCCCAATGCATTAAATTCACAGTTTGAAACACCTATTTTCAACGCTGTACGTTTTGGCACCATTGAAACGTTACGTCTATTACTCGCCAGTGATGCTTATGTAGATATCCATAATCGTCGTTTTGAAACCCCTGTGGATACCGCGATGATTTTTGACAAACAAGATGTCATCAAATACCTTCAGGAATACATGGCGACACCTAAGTATGAACGCCTTGTTCAAAAACAAGCCCTTTCC
>CAYLLL010000169.1:0-3368 GCA_964384655.1 uncultured Mariniplasma sp.
AGAACCAAGACCTGTACAAACATACACGATTGTGGGACAAGCCTGTGAATCCACAGATCTCATGGTTGAAAATGTTGATTTACCACAATTAACATCAGGGGATATCCTTGCATTTCTCAATGCTGGAGCCTATGAGCACTCATTGGCTAATAACTTTAATAAAATCACTAAACCCGCTGTTATTATGATTTATCAAGGGCAAGATCGAATCATTCAAGAAAGAGAAGACTACTCAGATCTCATTAAGCGAGATCACATATAATAAGAAAAGAGGAATAAAATATGTCAAAAATTCATTTAAAGAAAGTGACCGATAAGAATCTAGATGATGTCATTAGAATGTCTGATACACTGACAGATTATCAAAAACATTGTGTCGCACCGAACGCAATATCACTTGCAGAAGCTTATATTAATCAAAAACGTGCGTGGCCAAGAGTGATATGTCTAGGAAATAAACCGGTTGGATTTATCATGGTTGCATTATGGGATGATGATATTCCCGTAGAAGATCGTCCAGCTTATTTTCTCTGGCGTTTTATGATGTCAAGAGATTATCAACAAAAAGGATATGGTAGACAAGTTCTCAACATGATCGTCGAAAAATGTAAGAAAGATGGAATCAAGACACTTTACACATCATGCCATACCCAAGGAGAACAACCCTATAAGTTTTACAAGAGCTTTGGATTCAAGGATACTGGTATTGTCGATGGTGGAGAAAACATATTAAAAATGTTTATTGAGTAAGAGGGTCTTGCCCTCTTTTTCTTTATAAGTATTGATTTAGTTAATTAAAAGGTATATAATTAAACAAATTTTAAGCAGATATTAATGCGATTGGGGGAAAGAAGAATGAAAAAAAATACTTTTAGTTTTACCGTATTATCTTTGATTTGTACGTTAATGATAAGCATGATTTTAGCTTCATGTCAAAATGATGTGTATTCCGTCATATTCAAGTTTAATAATGGTGACAACGACCGAATTTTGTATGTAGAACAAAACGATATCGTTCAAGAACCGAATAACCCATTTCGGTATGGGTATATTTTCAAAGGTTGGTTTTTAGGTGATGATTATTATGATTTTTCCAATCCTATTACATCAAACATTGAACTCATTGCTGAATGGAATGTAAGTATCCACACAATAATGTTCAAGGATTATTTGGGAAAGACGATTATGGAAGCTGACGTTCCTTTTGGAAGTTCAATCACATCTCTTATACCAAATGCACCTATAGTGGTAGGATATGATTTCGCTGGATGGTCAGCCTATATTCACGAAACTATGCCTAATGAAGATCTTTCAGTCATCGCAAACTATGTACCCTATGAAGGCTTAATTCAAACCATCTCCTTTGATCAAGAATCCATCATCAAAGTAGCATCCAATGGATATTCGAATGCGATTTTAACAGATAATGGGAATCTCATTATGTGGGGACGAAATCAAGTTCCAGGGATGTTATGTGGTCCATATGATGGATCTTATGATACACTCACACCTATTGATATTACGCAATCATTTGACTTATATGAAGATGAGAAAATTATTGACGTTTACCTTGGTGTTGATGAAAACATAGTAATTACTAGTCAAAATCGTTATTTTCAGTGGGGGGGATGTTACCAATGTAATTTAGGTTTATGTCCAAGTGACTCATTGGGATATCCCAAAGATATTACAGATCAGATGATAATTCCAAATGAAATTATCAAGCACTTTGAATATTGGCAAGGTAATATGGCAGTTATTACAGAATCAGAACGCATTTATACGAAAGGTCATATCAATTATGGACAGTTCAAAGAGGATATAAGTACGATAGATCAATGGTTCGATCAAACGGATAAGTTTAATCTTGAGAATGATGAATCAATCATTGAGATTCATCTAGGATTCATGCATTCAGGAGCAAGAACTTCAAAAGGACGCTTGATGATGTGGGGTAATAATTCTTTAGGAGCATTAGGTGCAGGTAGTGATATTGATAAGAGTCAAGTTCCCTTGGATATTACCCATCGTTTCAATTTAATCCAGAATGAAGTTATAATACAATTTGAAATCGGTCAATTTTCAACGGTTGTATTAACCAATATAGGACGAGTCTTTACCTTTGGGTCCAATAGAAGTGGTATGTTAGGTACTGATCTTTATGAAGAGGTTTATATTCCCTTGGATGTTACCGATTCATTTGTTTTCAATGAAGAAGAACGCATTACAAAGATTAATCTTCAAGGAACACAAACAATTATAGTTATAACCAATCATTCACGTGCTTTTGGATGGGGATACAATATGGATGAACAATTATCCAACAATCAAGAAGATTTGGTTTATTTTCCCATTGATATCACAAGTAGCTTTGGATATGATCAAAATACTTGTCTAGATTTTGTCATTGGGTTAAACCATATTATCATGGTTAAGATACATGAGATTGTGATTAGTGGAAATAGAACATTTGATTTGACTGCATAAAAAAAATACCCAGTGCTTGGGTATATATTTTTATAATTTTTCGAGATGATCTAGGAATGCTTCGATGGGTTGGTTACCAAGAAGTTCATATTGCTCATTGATGACGATCTTGGGGACACCTGATACATTATATTTTTCAGACAACTCATAGAAAGTTTGGGCTTCGATCATTTCTCCCTCTATGTTAGAGTTTAGCATAGCCAAACGATGTGCAGATGATACAGCTCCTGGGCAATGAGGACAACTTAGCGTGACAAACACTTTAATGTTAACAGGTTTATTAATTCTCTTAATGCGTTCAAGTGTCAATTGATCAAACCCAAAATCAACACCTGACATATCGATAATGGCAGTTAAGAATGAATTGATTTCATGACCTGCAGGAATCCCATTGAATTTAACACCACGATATTGACCTTCATGATCTAGCATGACAAAACTTGGTGTTAAGGTGATATCATAACGTTCTGCATCTTCGACATCCACGTTGAGATCCTTTTCAACAAATGAGAGTTTATCGCTCAGTTCAGCGATTTCTGACAAGAGTTGTCTTGTTTCATTACATGTGTCACAAGGACTTTCTTGGGTAAAAAGAACGAGTGTGACACTGTCTTTCATTGGGGATAAAAATTGTTTGATTTGATTCTGTAATTCTTGATTGAGTAGTCTTTCCATATTTAGGCTCCTTTATATGTGTGATTGAGATATTGCGTAATTGCTAAAGCAGCTTTCGCACCTTCAGCAGCAGAAATAATAATTTGTTTAAAGGGTTGATGGGTGACATCGCCTGCAGCGAATATTCCTGGAACACTGGTCATCTGATTGGAATCGACGATGATTTCATCTTTTTCATTGACAGAGACAAGATGTTTGATCCATTG
>CAYLLL010000170.1:0-3348 GCA_964384655.1 uncultured Mariniplasma sp.
CCATCTCTTTTTTTGGCAACAAGCGAGCTGGTATTGTCATGAACTGCAACCCTATTACGTTAGGTCATCTATTTTTAATTGAAACATGTGCGAAAGAAAACGATGATGTCGTTATTTTTCTCGTCGAAACCAACCGTTCTGTCTTCTCATTTGATGTTCGTTTTCACTTGGTCAAAGAAGCAACTAAATATTTGAAAAATGTCCATGTGATTCCATCCACGTCGTATATCATCAGTCCAGCGACCTTTCCTACCTATTTTTTAAAGGAAGTCTCTGAAGCTTCTGATGTGTTTATTAAACTTGATTTAACCATCTTTAAAGAGCACTTTTTCAAAGCGTTCAAACTGACATCACGCTATGTAGGTACTGAACCTCTTGATCTCTCAACTGCGCATTATAACGAAGCGATGAAACAAATGTTTGGTTCTTCACTCCACATCATTGATCGCTTAGAACATCAACAACACATAATCTCAGCATCCAAAGTCAGAGAACTAATGAAAAAACATGCGTATGATGAAGTCAAACCATACGTTCCTGAAGTCACCTATCAGTATTTAATGTCTAAGGAAGGTAAGGCACTCTTTCTATGATGGATCCTATCCTTTTAGGACGTGAAGCACGCGCTCACATGATTGATGTTTGGCTTAAAAATGAACATCACCTCGTCCTTTCAATCCATGCGAATATCCCTGGCACTGATAAAAATATCAGCGAAGCTTTTCTTCTCGTTCATTATTTTGAGCACTTAATTCAGTCGACTATGCAGTCATTTTCATGCGAACGATTTTCAAATGATGATGGACCCTATACACTATGTTACCTCACAGAGTCTGATCCTATCGCTATGAAGCATACGTTGGTTTCTTTCGAGGATGATCACCCATTAGGACGTATGATTGACCTTGATCTCTATGATCAAAAAGTCCATTACTCACGAAGTTCTCTTCAGTTACCCCCACGTAAATGTTATATTTGTCAAGACATAGCCCATCATTGTATTCGCTCAAAAAAACACTCCACCGATGAACTTCTTCACTATGTTCAAAGAGAAGTCAAGAACTTTGTAGTGGAAGATGTCCTTCATGTTTCTTCGAAAGCGATGATGGATGAGCTAAATTTGGAAGATAAATTCGGCTTAATTACGCCATCTTCTACGGGTTCACATGATGATATGGATTATGATTTGATGGTCAAGTCCCAAAAAGTGATCCTCCCTTATTTTCAAAAACTCTTTCTTCTTGGTTATGAAGCTGATGCACTCTATACCCTCTTCAATCAAGCAAGAATGATTGGTCTAGAGGCTGAAAAAGAGATGCTAAGTGAAACGGATGGGATCAATTGTTATAAGGGACTCATCTTTGTATTAGGTTGGCTGATGGTATCGATGGGTTATGCCTTGAGGCATCATCAAACGCTTGAACATTTCTTTACCAATGTTCATCACATGACCCATCCATTATTTGAAGATTTTGATCGACCTCCAACAACCTTTGGTGAACACGCTTATCAAACCTATCATATTACAGGGGCTCGTGGTGAAGCCTATCTTGGTTTTCCCTCCATTCATCACGCCCTTCATATACTTGAACATCATGAATTTTCTGACAAGACGCTGCGTATGGTCCTTAAGACATTGATCCTTGCTACAGACGATACGGTGATGTTGAAGCGTTCAGGAACTCTTGAAAACTATCAAAAGATTAAAAAGATGTTTGTCGATCTTGATCCAACAGACATCAAGCAAGTTAAAAATCTTACTGCGTACATGATTCAAGAACGTTTAAGTTTTGGTGGTGCTGCAGATCTTCTTATCGGAACTTTAGTCGTTCATCAAATCAAACAACAATACTTATAAAAAAACCCCAACGTAGCCACGACTATGTTGGGGTTTTGTTAAAGTGCTTTGTGTTTAATAAAAAGATACGGAACAACTAGGTGAAATAAGACAGCACTGAAGACACTGAATCGCTCAAACAATCCTAAATATGCTTTATCCATGACATTGGTGAATATGGCACCACCCAACATGAAGATGAACGTTAAACACGTGATGATTAAGAAATTTCTATACTTCAGTTTGATAAAAGCAATCATGAATAGAATCAAAGATACGATGGTCAGTAAGACGACTAACATGGTGACGATGATGTGCATTAGATTTTGAAAGTTCATCTGAGATGTATTTTCATCGAGCGGAAAGACTCCATATCCTATCGCAGAGACTAAATACATGACTGATATAAGGGTAATACTTAACCTTAATCATCGATTTTTTACGTTGCGTAGTTGAATCAATACCATGATAGATACAAGACTTGTCAATAATCCATAAAGATTAGAATAAAGTCTAGCGACATGTTCAGAGGGAGCCCCACATGCGGTAAGATCACTCACCGGTTGGCGTAAGGTATCGTAGTCTGGATACGCAAGTGTTCCCAAAATGACGTGGAGAAAATATGCGATCACTGCCATCACTGCCATGACCATGATAATTTCTCTTATGTATTGATAAGAGATCCACCGTTTCTTCATTAGAATTGTTCGGATACTGATTTTCCTTGCATATGAAGGACAAGATAATCAGGACCTCCAGCTTTAGAATCAGTACCGCTTAGGTTAAAGCCACCAAAGGGTTGATAACCTACGATTGCTCCAGTACATTTACGATTTAAGTAAAGATTCCCTACATGAAATTCCCGGCGTGCTTGTTCAAGGTGCATTCGATTTTTCGATATAACGGCACCTGTGAGTCCATATTCCGTATTATTGGCGACACGAAGCGCTTCATCAAAATCTTTGACTTTGCAGACCGCTAAAACTGGACCAAAGATTTCTTCTTGCATAAGGGTTGAATTGGGATCTAAATCTATAACAACGGTGGGATCAATGAAGTATCCTTTAGATCCATCTTGCGTACCACCTACGACAAGTTTTCCTTCTTTTTTACCGATTTCAATATAGGATGTAATCTTTTGAAACGCTTTATGATCATTCACAGGTCCCATGAAGACTTCTGGTTGACTTGGATCTCCAACCTTGATCTTTTTAGTTAATGTCACAATTCTATCTACGACGTCTTGATAGACATCTTGATGGATAATCGCTCGTGAGCATGCGGAACACTTTTGACCAGAGAATCCAAACGCTGATTTGACAATCGATTCAGCAGCAAGATCTAAATCTGAATGATCATCGACGATAATCGCATCTTTTCCTCCCATTTCAGCAATCACACGTTTGAGCCAAATTTGTCCTTTATGGACTTTAGCTGCTTTTTCATAAATTCCCATACCGACATCTTTACTGCCTGTAAAAGAAATGAAACGTGTTTTGGGATGATTCACG
>CAYLLL010000171.1:0-3320 GCA_964384655.1 uncultured Mariniplasma sp.
GATGTCTGTGGATAAAAAGTTAAAAAATCAAGAACTTTCGTTGATTGAATATATGGCATCACTCCATGGGTTTGATATGAGTCAGTACAAAAGTTTCTATAAGAGTTTTAATTTAATGAGCGAACTCACCCCTCTAGATCAGATTGTCTTAGTGATATTAGCCCATTATATGGTGGAAGCGGATGGCATCATCACCCCTCAAGAAGTGCAAATGTTGATTGTTTTATGCAGCATGATCGGGTTAGATCCGGAAAAAATCATGGCTTATAAAATTCCCATTGAAGCCCTTTATAAAGCGGTAAAAACGATGAGTCCTGTCGCTGTAAGACGTGTGGTTGAAGAACTTTTGTTAATCTCGATCGCTGACTTTAAAATCGCTCAAGCTGAATATGATTTGATTTTCCCCATCTTGAGTTATTTCCATATGGATTTTGAGGATGTCCTCAAGTCAGCCCAAGAAAGATTGGATGAACATAAAGAGTACTATGAATTATTTAGAGCAGAATCCGAGGTCAACTAATGAAGAAATTGAGTATTTTTATCATGATTTTCTTAATGAGTCTAAGTTTGTCAGCATGTAATTTTTCAGAGCATGGCGCATTATATGATGATGAAGAAAGAATGCTAGCCACAGGGGATACCTATTCATTTTTAGGAAAGATCGAGATGAATCATTCGATTGAATTTAATCGTTTTTCAGGTATTTATACACTTAAGTCGATCAACGTCAATGGAACCATTACGATTAATGTCGCCATGAACATAACCAGTGGTCGCTTTAAGGTAATCTTGGTCAGCGATGATGATGGGATCATCGAACTCGTTGAAGGTGAAAATCAACTCACACTGATTGATGATCGTGCAAGACTAAGAATTGTCGGTGATGATGCGAAAGGATCTTTAGACTATAGCATAGAAACGCCATCAACGCTATGACAATAAAAAAGGAGCTAACGTAGCTCCTTTTTCATTTTCATTAAGTGTTAAACTTCGATAATCGCGTCTGTTGGGCAAACTTCTTGGCATGCACCACAGTCGATGCAAATATCTTCATCGATGACATAAATGTCGCCTTCAGAGATGCAATCTACTGGGCATTCAGCTTGGCAAGCGCCGCAAGCGATACAAACATCGGTAATTCTTCTTGGCATAGAACTATCCTCCATACGTGTGGTATATTATTATTTTAATGGAATATGTCAAGAAATTCAACCTGTGCCAGCGATTATGTGCATTTTCTCAAGTAATTTAGAAACAATCTTTTTTACTTAACGTAAGGGCTTTAAAGCTTTTGACCATTGATTGACTTGATCAAAGAGTGTTTTTAGATTGTTTTGATGAATGGGTTGGGGTTTAAAGACAGACCAGTTTTCAAAATCAGTAAACATATTGAGTGCGACGTGTGTTCTTACATCCGCAATCATAAGCTCACCTAAAATGCCACGTAAATGTTCAGCAGCTCTTGCACCCCCTACTGAACCATAAGAAACAATTCCTGCAGCTTTATTGTTCCAAGCATCCCGTGCGCTATCGAGTGCATTCTTTAAGGATGCGGTAAGACTATGGTTGTATTCAGCAACCACGAATACAAAACCATCCAGTGTCGCGAGTTTTGCATTCCATTTTGTAACGGGGCCCTGATCATCACTTTCTCCGAGCAGAGGTAATTTATAATCTTTGATATCAACGATCTCATAGTCTGCATCTCCTCGGGTGTCTGCATATGCTTTAAGCCATGTGGCTACCTGAGGGGATACACGGCCCTCCCGTGTACTGCCAATAATAATCCCGATTGTTAATTTGTCTTTCATGATGTGTCTCCTTTGTATGTTATGATACGACCATTATATTTCGAATTCGAAGTAATATCAAGAAGAATGCTTTACAATTACTTGAAACCGAATAATGTGTGAAATCATGAGAGACCATGCGTCTACCCGTATTTGTATGATTCGATTTGATATAATATGTCCGAAATGAAATCTCGAAAGGAGAATTCTTATGTTACAACTTATCAAGTTAAAGAAGCACTACGTTGTGGCAGGTCAACCTTTTCCTGCACTCAATGGGATTGATCTCGAATTTAAAAACAATGAATTTGTGGCGATCCTTGGTCAATCAGGTTCAGGAAAGACAACGATGCTTAATCTCATCGGTGGTCTCGATCGATATTCCTCAGGAGATTTATTGATCGATGGAAAATCAACCAAAGATTTTAAGGACTATGAATGGGATGCATATCGTAACGCTACCATTGGATTTGTGTTTCAAAACTATAATTTAATCAGTCATCTATCCGTCTTAGATAACGTTGAAATGGCGTTACGCCTCTCAGGTGTATCTCCAAAAGAACGAAAAGAAAGAGCGACTGAGGTTTTAATCGAAGTGGGTTTAAAGGATCATATCCATAAGCGTCCAAACCAACTTTCAGGTGGGCAAATGCAGCGGGTTGCGATCGCACGTGCCCTCGTAAATAATCCAAAGATCTTACTCGCGGATGAACCAACAGGTGCGCTCGATTCGAAAACATCTGTCCAAATCATGCAGCTCATCCAAAAGATATCCAAAGATCGCTTGGTGATTATGGTCACACATAATGCCGATATCGCGGAGAGATTTAGTGATCGTATCGTTCGTTTGGTCGATGGTATCGTCGTGGAAGACACACGTCCAGTTAAACCTCAAGAATTAGGATCAGCGGATAAATTGATCAATAAAAAGACATCGATGACATATATCACAGCCATCAAAACCAGTTTTAAAAATCTTCTCACGAAAAAGGGAAGAACTTTGCTGACTGCGTTCGCGGGAAGTATTGGGATTATTGGGATTGCCTTAGTCTTATCCATTTCCACGGGAATGAGAGCGTATACGGATTCACTTCAAAGTGATGCCCTTGCAGGATTTCCGATTACGATCAATCAAATTGTCGAAACGGATCAATTTGGACCTCCCCCAGGATCACCCCTTGGTGATCCGATTGAAAATGAATTCCCTGAAGGTAATACGTTATATGCTTATGATCGTGATGCTTCATCGACCATTCATATCAATGTGATCGATCAAGCATTTATGAGTTATCTTGATCAGATGAATCCTGATTACTTCAATTCCATTAGTTATTCACGGTCGATTGCACTCAACGTAGTGGATCAAACCGATACAGGTAACTACATTAAAGTGACCACCCAAACATCCAACGGTTTCTTTGGAACCACGAATTATTTTAGTGAACTTCCCAATAATCCTGAATTTATCACGTCTCAATACGATATTCTTGCAGGAAACTACCCTGTAACGATGAATGATCTAGTTTTAGT
>CAYLLL010000172.1:0-3320 GCA_964384655.1 uncultured Mariniplasma sp.
CGAGAACATTCTTGATGACCGTCGTTCTTTCAACGAGATTAAACGATTGGAAGACCATACCAATTTTGCGGCGGAATTTTCTTAAGGGAAGTCCTTTTAAGGATTCATCAACTAAAACTTCATTGACGATGAGTTGTCCGGAGGTGGTATCAATCATTTTATTGATTAAGCGGATGAGGGTTGATTTACCCGCTCCACTGAGTCCAATAATGGCGACGAATTCACCTTGTTTAATTTGTAACGTGACATTTTTGAGAGCTACGGTTCCATTAGGATACTGTTTGCCTACATTGTTAAAATTTATCATTTGCGTGCTCCTAGATGAACATAGAAGGCTAGTGTACTACTAGCCTTCATGCTCGAATTTTTTATTGCTTGATAATGTTTTTTCTTAGTTTCCTAAAACGATGGATTGTGCAATTCTAGCTGCTTCATAATCTTCATCAGTTACGATAGCATAACCTGTATGGCTATAAACAGCGAATACTGCTAAACCTTCAGTGGTTGCAACTAATTCCATGAAAGCAGTTTGTAAATCTTCTTTAAGTTGAGAATTAACGGTCTTGTTAGATACGGCGATCGTATCGTTGAAGATACCTGGAGTAACGATGATAACATCAGTTTCTTCCCAAATGGATAGATCACGACCATATCCACCTTCACCATCTAAAATCCATTCGTCAGCATAGTCTCTTCTAGCATCTGCATAAAGAGATACGACGTCGTAAGTACCAGCTGCTAAACCAGCGAGTGAGTTACCATAACCACCCGTAGGAGCTTGGTTTGTTAAGTCAGAAACTTTCTTTTCAAAGTTTTGATATAACCAAACAGATGGATAGACAGTACCTGCTGAAGAAGTTGCGCCTTGGACACCCCATTTAGCACTGTTTAAATCTTCCCATGTTAATGCTTGACCAGCATTGACTTTGTTAGCAAGTTCTCTACCTTTGGTAGATGGACCAGCCACGATAATAGAACGATAATAAGTGACTTGGTTTTCAAGTGGTAATGTAGGTTGATCATCATTCCAGTCTTTAGCATTGGCGGAATCTTTGTTCAAACCATTTCTGGTTGCTGCTAAGATAACGTCAATATTGCCATCTTCTGAGTAAAGGGCATAGGTTCCACCAGGTAAGAATGCGATATCTGTGGTTCCTGCATCGAGTGCTTCACCAGCTGCTTCATACGTAGCAGATACTTCAACAGTGACGGATTCGAGTTGATCGTAACCCATGTCTTGAAGTTTTTCAAGAAGCATGTCTTCAAGAGGTTCAACATACGCTAAAATCTGTGCTGGGTCTCTTGATGGAACGAATGTAATCGTAATGGAAGTGATGTCTTTTCCATCAGAACAAGCAGCTAAACCGAATACTGATACTAGGAACAATAAAACGAGTAACAATTTCTTCATAACTTTATTCTCTCTCCTCTTATTTTTTAACATGTGATTAACTATGTATAGTTAAGACATATCTAGTATTTATTATAACTTTTTTTTACTCGATGTAAACATTTTAAGGCGATAAGAGTGAAAAAAAGTAAAGAAATACTTTCATTTCATAGAGTTTTTATAGTTAAGATGTTTCATGTATAATGATATTGAGTGAAGTGAGGAGATAACGATGAATAACTTTAAAATCATATACACATCAGATACTCATGGTCGTTTAACGTCCTATGATTTTGTTTCACAAACATCGGGACCTTTTGGATTATCAAGGCTGTCCACGTACTTAAACAAAGTCGAAGAACCCTATTTGTTACTTGATAACGGTGATTATCTTCAGGGGTCACCTCTTTTAGATTATGCGAGAAAAAATGGAAAAGAAAATCCTGTGGCCACGATGTTTAATGCCATGAAATATCCTTATGTCACGGTAGGAAATCATGATTTCAATTTTGGGTTAGACGTTTTGCAGGATTTTGAGGATCAATATCACGGAAACATCGTGTGCGCGAACATATATAAGGATGGAAAGCCATACTTTACACCTTTTGCTATCCATGAGATTTTTGATGTAAAGATCGCTGTCATTGGTGTGACGACCGAATATATTCCTTTTTGGGAGAGAAAAGAAAATATTGCGTCGCTAGAGTTTCGAGATGTCGTTCAAACGGTCAAAGATATTATCATTCAAGAAAACTTAAAAGAAGAGTCCGATATGATTGTAGTTCTTTATCACGGTGGGTTTGAAAAAGATATGCAAACAGGGGAGCCCTTTGGCAGATTAACCGTTGAAAACAAGGGATATGAACTCTTTCAAATAGAAGAGATTAATTTATTATTAACGGGACATCAGCATGTGTCACAAATTCATGAAAAGAATGGAAGAATCGCAATTCAGACGTCCCATAATGCATATGAAGTGGGAGTGATTGACGTATCCTTTGTGGATCATAAGCCCGTAATGCAGGCTGAGTTACTTAAGTTATTTCAATTACCAGTAGATACATCAAAGGAATCGTTAATTCATTTGTTGATAAAAAAGACCAATGAATATTTAAGTCAAAAGGTTGGAATGATTGCTACGGATATGACTATTGTTTCACCTTTTTCAGCACGAATCAAAAAACATCCACTCTTCCAACTGATCAATGATGTTCAAAGAGATTATACACAGGCCCAAATATCGTGCTCATCATTACCCAATGACACGCCTGGATTAGCAAAAGATGTGACATTAAGAGATATATTTTTGAGTTTTCCTTTTGAAAACGATCTTGTTGTGATGGAGATTACTGGAAAACAACTCATACAAGCACTCGAGCAAAACGCAAGCTACTTTAGTATCAAAGATGACGAAATCATCATTAATCCTAAGTTTTTGTTTCCCAAAGTTGAACACTACAATTATGATGTTTATGATGGCATTGAATATATGATGACAATTGGCAACCCTTTAGGAAAGCGAGTCCATGATGTAAAAATGAATGGAGTATCAATCAAAGAAGATGACGTATTAACACTTTCGTTGAATTCCTATCGTGCGACTGGTGCAGGTGGATTTGATATGTTTCGTGAAGCAAAAGTGATCCATACATATCCCGTTTCTTATGTTGATCTGATTAGTCATTATATAAAGGATCATCCGAATTTAAGAGTCGAACTCATCGAAAACTTTACAATTCATAAAGATTAGAGATGATGAAAAGAAGGTATAAATCATGCTAATAGAAAAAATCATCTTTGAAGATAAAAATGACATATTTCCTCAAAACTTACCTTTTTTTGGAAAGACTTTGTCTTTTCAAAAAGGTGTCACTTTTTTCGTTGGAGAGAATGGTTCAGGTAAATCGACATTATTAGAATTGATGGCTCT
>CAYLLL010000173.1:0-3313 GCA_964384655.1 uncultured Mariniplasma sp.
GAGAATCAAGGAGTCATTATGGTGATCAGTGGGACGGGTAGTGCCCTCATGATCGATGATGGAACTACTCAACGAATTATCGGAGGTTATGGGTATCTTTTAGGTGATGAAGGATCAGCCTATCATTTGGTCATTTCTGCACTTAAAGGATTAACCAAGATGTTTGATCTTCATACCAAGCCGACACGTTTCCAAATGAAGTTGATGTCATCGATGCAGATTACATCCCGAAAAGACCTCGTTCAGCAGGTGTATCAAAAAACCAAAACTGAACTCTCCACCTACGCAAAGGTCATTTCTGAACTTTCGTTCAAACATAAAGAGGCCTATCGATTATTGGTCAAAGAGGGATATGGGATTGGTGAACAAGTATTAAGAGCAGCGACTCACTTAAATCCACATGAAAAAATAAAGATTGCGCTTCGCGGTGGATTTATTCAAAACGCACCTTTCGTTAAAGAAGCGCTTGAGCAATATCTTAAAAAACATCTCAGCAATTATGAGATGGAAGAACGCCCCGTCGAATCCGTGGTAGGTGCATACCACCATGGATTAGGGACGATAAATGAGGTGAAATCATGGTAGATATCAGTAAAATCAGCACAGAAAAACGAAATGAAAACACAAAGAATATCGACATCGCAAGCACCAAGAGTATGCTCAAGATGATCAATGACGAGGACAAGAAAGTCCCTCTTGCAGTAGAAAAAGCCATCGATCAAATCGCTGTTGTGGTTGATCATGTGACAGAAGCTTTTGTCCATGGAGGAAGACTTGTTTATATCGGTGCTGGAACCAGTGGGAGATTAGGTGTCCTAGATGCTTCTGAATGTCCCCCAACCTTTGGTGTTGGTAATGATATGGTGATCGGTATTATCGCTGGTGGTGATGAAGCCCTTCGCTATGCCATCGAAGGTGTTGAAGATTCGAAGTGGCAAGCCCATCAAGATCTTAAAGCTATTCGTCTTTCCGATAAAGATATCGTCATTGGTATTGCCGCTTCAGGAAGAACCCCTTACGTGATTGGGGCTGTTGAATATGCTAAAGAAGTAGGCGCGAAGACCGCGTGTATCACGACGGCTGAACGCTCTGAACTTGCAAAAGTAGCGGATTATCCCATCGAAGCCATTACGGGTGCAGAACCCCTTACTGGATCGACACGTATGAAATCAGGTACCGCACAAAAGTTGATATTAAACATGATTACAACCGCATCTATGGTGAAAATTGGTAAAGTCTATGAGAACTTGATGATCGATGTTCAAATGTCGAATAACAAGTTGGTCTCTCGGGCAACACATATCGTGATGGAGATTACCGGATGTACCGAAGAGGTGGCTGAAACTTATTTAGCCAAATATAATTCAGTTAAATATGCGATTTTTGGGATTATGTCTCACATTGAAGAACCTGAGAAGATCAAAGAGTTACTCGAACAACATAACGGAAATATACGCGAATCATTAAAAGCCATCGTTTAGGAGCCCTCATGAACATCATTATTTGTCGTGATTACCAAGCCGTCTCAGATCAAGCAGCACAAAAGGTCATCACGCTACTACAATCTCATCCCCATGCAAAATTAGGACTTGCCACAGGATCTTCACCCATCGGATTATATGATCGATTAGTCAACGCCTATCAGTCTAAACAAATCTCATTTAAAGACGTGATGACGTTTAATCTCGATGAATATGTCGGTATTCCTCGAACGCATAGTCAAAGTTATTACTCATTTATGAATGAGCATCTTTTTAAATATATCGATATTGAACCAAATAATATTCACATTCCCGACAATGATATTCATCGTATTGACGAGATTGCTAAAGAATATAATCGACTCCTTAAAAAAAATCCTTTGGATCTTCAAGTCTTAGGCATAGGATCCAATGGTCATATCGGATTTAATGAACCTGGAACACCTCTTGGAAACGAAACCTTTGTCGTGACGCTTGATGAGAGAACTCGAAAAGACAATTCACGATTTTTCAGCTCACTCGATGAAGTTCCTAAATACGCCATCACCATGGGGATTAAAAACATCATGCGTGCCAAAGAATTGTTACTGATTGCCTCTGGAAAAGAAAAAGCAGATGCTGTCTATCAAATGATCAACGGAGAGGTTACCTCTGATCTACCCGCATCCATCCTACAACTCCATCCTAACTGTACGATTATCCTTGATGAACCTGCAGCATCTAAAATTCAAGAAAAATGAGCATATGATGCTTATTTTTTCTAATACGTCAGATATAATTGACAAAATGATGAAATCATTATAAGATTATCTCGAGGGATGAATTAGACGTTTCATAAAGCCACTTTAGGGCTTATGTACGGCTACGAATCACCAACAAATCTAAAAAGGAAAGAACAAACATTTGTGAAAATCTACAAAGAGAGCAGTAAAAAATCTTATCACGAACTCATGGATGAAAGAGAAGACAAAAAAGGGTTCAAGCGTTCAGACTTACCACGCACGAATAAACGTGAAGTGGCTGTCAAAGATGATGAACCTATGATTTCAATGGCGAAAAGTGAAGCCTATAGTAAGCGTCCTTATGAAGAAAGAAAGCCCTATGACCCATCCAAGCCTAGAGATTTCAAGAAGCCTTACACACCTAGAGAAGGCCAAGAAGGAAGAAAACCCTATACACCCAGAGAAGGTCAGGAAAATAGAAAACCCTATACACCTAAAGAGGGTCAAGAATTCCGCAAGCCATATACGCCAAGAGAGGGTCAAGAAGGAAGAAAACCTTATACACCCAGAGAAGGCCAAAGTCAAAACCGTCCTTATCAAAAGCCTTATGATAAAAAACCTTATGTGAAGAAAAACGAGGATCAATAGATCCTTTTTTTATCTTTTCCTTGCACTATTCTCTGTATCGATGTATACTTAGGGTGTATTCCCCATAGATAAATGTTTTCGTTTGAAATGTTACATTTAGTTTTTAGGGATTCAAATTAAGTGTTTTACGTCTTTCATTCTTGCAATAAATTTATACGTTTTCGTTTTAAGGATTAATTTCTTGTAGTATTATCTATGGGGAATACCTTCTATGAGACACCGTTAGGTGTTTTTTCTTTATGGTGTTTTTAGTATAATAAAGGTGAAAGAGGTGAACATCATGTCATTTATGGAAAACTATTCTGATCAAGAGAAGGTGGCCGTCGTTGCGTTTTTGAATGCGATTGTGACCTCTGATCTTGAAGTCAAACTCGAAGAACTCAACTTGATATGGATGTTTGCACAAAGCATGAATATCGATCTAAAAGCGATAGATCGATTGAGTGATGAACACATTAAGAA
>CAYLLL010000174.1:0-2442 GCA_964384655.1 uncultured Mariniplasma sp.
GGGAACATCGATCGATTCTAAAGCATCTTGCAACGCAAGACCATTCATGATTGTTCCAAGCATCCCCATGTAATCGGCTTGTGCACGATCCATCCCTAATTCTTCACCTGTTTTGCCTCGCCAGAGGTTCCCCGCGCCGACTACGATACCAACTTGAACACCGAGTTCATAGATTTCTTTGATCTCAGTGGCAATCCCTTTGACCGTCAGTGGATGAATCCCATAGGTTCCATTCCCCTTGAGTGCTTCCCCACTTAGTTTTAAGATGACTCTCTGGTACATATGTCACACTCCTATAAGGTTTTTTTACTTACGAACTTGTGCCATGACTTCAGCTGCGAAATCCTCTTGTTTCTTTTCAATTCCTTCTCCGACTTCAAGACGGACAAAGCTTAAAACCTGAGTCTTATTCTGTTTTAAATATTCACTAACCTTGATATCTGGATCTTTAACGAATCCTTGATCGACTAAACAAATGTCTTGGAGATATTTATTTAAACGACCAATCACCATTTTTTCAACGATGTTTGCGGGTTTACCTTCGGCAAGTGCTTGTTGTGTTAAAATGTGCTTTTCATGTTCAAGAGTTGCTTGATCCACTTGCGTACGATCTAAGTATAAGGGCTTTTGAGCAGCAACGTGCATCGCGATGTCTTTAGCGACTTCATCATTTGCAGGATTAACTACATTTAGCACAGCGATACGACCGCCCATGTGCTTATAGGCACCAAAACCTTGTTCGGTGGTCTTCGTGACACGATTCACGCGACGTAAGGAAATCTTTTCTCCGATAGTAGCCGTTGCATCAGCAAGTAATGTTTCAATGGTTTTTCCACCTACTACGACTTGAAGTGCTTCTTCGTCACTCTTAACACCTGATGTTAATAACGCTTGTCCAACGGTATCAAGAAGTTCTAGGAATTGTGCGTTTTTTGCAACGAAGTCAGTTTCTGAATTGAGTTCGAAGATGACTGCTTCATTGCCTTCAATGGCAAATGAGCATAGACCTTCAGCTGCAATTCTTCCCGCTTTCTTTGCTGCTTTGGCAATACCTTTTTCTCTTAAATAATCAATTGCTTTTTCGATGTCTCCATCGGTATGTTCAAGTGCACTTTTGCAATCCATCATGCCGGCACCTGTTTTTTCTCTTAGTTCTTTGACTAATTGTGCTGTAACAGCCATGATTTAAATCCTCCTCGTGTTTTCATTTATTATTATACTTTATTTTTCGTAAAATAAAGGGGACGATTAATCCCCTTTTTAGCAATTATTTGAGTGCTTCGATCAGTTCTGCTTTTTTAAGGGTTGAAGTTCCAGTAATTCCACGTTCTTTTGCAAGGGCGCGTAATTCAGCAACAGTCATTGCTTCAAGTGCTTCCAAAGAATGAGTTTCTGGAGCAGTTTCAGTCACGACTTCTTCGACGACTTCTTCAACAACTTCTTCAGTGACTGAAGGTTCAGCAGGCTTAACTTGTGGACGTTCTTGACGTTCATGGCGTGGTGCTGCGGATGTGATCGGTTCATCTTCGAACTTTTCAACAACGCCACCTTGGGCTTCGATCACAGCATTGCCCATGACCCATGCAATGAGTTTAACGGCACGAATGGCGTCATCATTGGCTGGAATAATATAATCAACATCATCTGGATCACAGTTCGTATCAACGATACCGAATACTTTGATACCAAGTTTGCGTGCTTCTAAAATTGCGTTCTTTTCTTTACGTGGGTCAACGATGAAGATCGCTTCTGGAACTTTCTTCATTTCTTTGATACCACCTAAGAATTTTTCAAGTCTTTCTCTTTCATGCTTGAGTTGTAAAACTTCTTTCTTGGGAAGCTTTTCAAACACGCCATCTGTTTCCATCTTGTAGAGATCTTGTAATCTCTTGATCCGACGTCTGATGGTCTTGAAGTTAGTTAAGGTTCCACCTAACCAACGTTGGTCAACATAAAAGTGACCTGTGCGTAATGCTTCTTCTTTCACAGCTTCTTGAGCTTGTTTCTTCGTACCGATGAATAGGACTTTACCACCATCTTGAACGATTTGTAGAAGCGCTTGATACGCCTTTTCGATTTCTTCAGCTGTTTTCTTTAGGTCAATGATGTAGATCCCATTGCGTGCAGTGAAGATGTAGGGTGCCATTTTAGGATTCCAACGACGGGTTGCATGTCCAAAATGTACGCCTGATTCCAATAATTGTTTCATTGAAACGACTGCCATAAAATTATATCTCCTTTTCGTTTTTTTCTTCTGCATCACTCATAAGTCATCCACCTTGCGGCACTAGGATGAGAAAACATGATGCATGCTTATTTTCATAGCCTTATTAAATATAACACATTTAGGGACTATTTGCAAGATAAAAAACTGCTTTATCCCTCAATTTGAGGGTGTTTTTTAGTGACCACTGCTACCAAATCCACCGAGTCGAGCAATTT
>CAYLLL010000174.1:2526-3305 GCA_964384655.1 uncultured Mariniplasma sp.
ATTTGAGGGTGTTTTTTAGTGACCACTGCTACCAAATCCACCGAGTCGAGCAATCTGTCCTACCTCATCATCCGTGGTTTTGTAAAATGGCATAAAAATCCCTTGGGCGATACGTTCACCCTTCTTGATGGTAACTGGTGATTCAGTGATATTGATGA
Source organism: uncultured Mariniplasma sp. (assembly GCA_964384655.1). Classification (GTDB taxonomy): domain Bacteria; phylum Bacillota_I; class Bacilli_A; order Acholeplasmatales; family Acholeplasmataceae; genus Peloplasma. The sequence goes on from CAYLLL010000174.1 coordinate 2,685, forward strand.
GTGGAACCATGATATGACCTTCGTTATCAGGATTTCCGTAGTAGTCTGCATCAACAACACCCACTGAATTAGACATCATGAGTCCACGCTTTATGGCAAGTGATGAACGGGGGAAAATAAATAAAGCTTCATTTTTTGGCATCATGGCTTTAACACCCGTAAAGATAAGTTTGATCTCTTTAGGGTTAATGGTTACTTCTTCGATGGCGGATAGATCATAGCCAGCTGAGTTCTCTGTCGCTCGTTTAGGTATGATAGGGTTTAAATGGGCATAGGTGGTCACAACTTCAAATTTACGCATAGTATTCTCCTTATGTCTTGTTATCGACGTCATCCTTCATACGAGGATGGGTTGATTTATATTTTTCTTTCATGGTTTCACTGGTCACATGGGTATAGATTTGTGTACTTTTTAAATGGGCATGTCCAAGGAGTTCTTGAACGACACGTAAATCAGCCCCATTGTTGAGAAGTGTGGTAGCAAATGCATGTCTTAACATATGAGGATGCAAATGATAGGTTTCTCCAGCTTTGGTTAAAATCGATCGGATCACCACTTCAAGTCCTCTAATGGAAAGCGGTGTTCCCTTGTAACTGATAAAGACATGAAGATTATGAATA
>CAYLLL010000175.1:0-3262 GCA_964384655.1 uncultured Mariniplasma sp.
TCGAAGAAGGATACATGGCGGTTCCGAGTGAAGTGATATAAAAATGGGTGTCAGATCGACTGACACCCATTATTTTATGGTTCAATAAAGCCTAATTTTCTTGAAACATCTTTAGCGATAACTTGAAAATCATCAATGATGTGGTCTTGTTTCTTGTCTTCAATCATAATATCAAAGGATAGCATGGATCCGACTAAACGTTGTTCGAAATTATAGAGTGGACATGCGATGACATCAATTCCGATATCTTCTTGATACTCTCTATAACAGGGAATATCTTCACCCTTCTTTTTAGGGACCTTGGATTGAAATACACGAGAATACACCGATTTTTCATCAAAGGGTTTCACTGTACCAATATCATCAGAAAGGTTTAATAAAGCCGTTTTAGGCTGATATTTATAGATGACAATGATTTTGTCTTCAACCTTCTTCGTAATCATCACCACTCGATTGTTCGCTTCTGCAAACGCTTTGAGTTCGCTGTGAGACATCTCGATTAGGTTCGAGTTTTTAGCATAAACCGATCCGATTGCAAACATTGTGGATCCGATGACATAGTTCTTTAAATGGGGATCTTTATAATAGACTGCATCCATTTTATAGAGTGTTTGAACAATGTCATAAGCTGTGGATTTTGACATACCTAAGGTACGATAAATATCACCTAAAGTGATCCCCTCTTCGTGTTTCGCGATTAATTTGAGTATATCAAGGATTCGAACAACCGATTGATTATCTTTCACTTTGTTTTCCTCCTTTATCCTCAAAGAACTTCTCTTCATTAATCCAAAGACCTAACGCAGGATTTGGAATGAAGTAAACCTCTTCACCATTAGGTAATGTATTATACCCAGGTGTCCACGAATGAATGGGGTATGCTTGGATGGCTTCTTCATAATCCATGGCTGAAAAGTTGACACTTCGAATCGCTTCTTGATCGATATCTTTAACCGCATAGGTAATCTTAAAACGACCTTCTGATGAACTATGAATGAGATGCGCTGCAGCACTCATGTTTTTTTGTAGGTCTTCATTTTCTTTGAATAACTGCAAGACTTGATCACGACCCACATAACCATATTTTCGAATTAAATGATCGATCGTTTCGTCTTCTCCAAATTTGACAATCCCTGGAGCAATCACGATTAAGTCTCCGCCATCAGCAACCGCCATACGTGTACGATAAATGGCTTTATTTCCAAGCCACGTACTACGAAATTCTTTGGGATCAAGGTATACCACACATTTTTTAATCCCTGTTTTAACAAAATTGATGTTCTTTCTTTGAGAGACTTCAATCGCTTTTTCTAAGACCAAACGGGTATCTCCAATGAAAAGCCCATGTGTTTGAATATGATTATTAGGCGCCGTAGTTACGGTGAGCACGAAGATTAATGGAAGGTGTTTGATGAAATGTTCCCATGCATAATCAAGGACTTTTCGTACTGGTGTAAAATCTTTGCCCATCATACGTTCCATTCCATACACCGCACCAATCATGTGGGATTGATGGATGGTGGATTTTCCACCACATCCGACAAAAATATTTTTTGCATGATTAGCCATGCCAATGACTTCGTGCGGAACGACTTGACCAATCGAAATGATGAGATCATAGGATGGATCAAGAATGATTCGATTGAGTTCCATGGTAACGCCTGATTCCCATAAACCCTCCGTGATTTCTTTCACATAAGAGGCAGGAACTTCGCCAACTTTCACGATATCGGTTCGCCAACGATGGACGATGAATCGTTCAAAGGGGATGTCTTGATACATATCCTTGACTTCCTCTTTTGTCATTGGATCATGGGTCCCTAAAGCGGGTAATATATCAACCTCTGCATAATCTTTTAATAGATGATAATACATGTTGGTGATCATGCCTGCATTGGAGTGATATCGGGTAATATCCGGTGGAATAAGTAATACTTTTTTTAAGGTTCTTCCCTCTAGTGAACGCATTAAAGCTTCCTTAATCATCTGATCTGATAAAGGGGCGTCATTAGGTAACTGTTTGAATATTTCCATGGTTAAATCCCGCTAAACGCAGAAAACCCACCGTCAACAGGGACAATAATGCCCGTGACAAATCCTGAAACTTCATGATCGAGTAACCATAATAAAGTTCCAATCAATTCTTCGGGTTCTCCGAATCTTCCCATCGGAGTATGATCTAAAATCAATGCTGTCCGTGCCGTTTTAGACCCATCTTGATTAAATAAAAGATGTCGATTTTGGTCGGTTGCAAAAAAGCCAGGTGCTAAAGCATTGACACGGATACCTGCGGAAGCAAAATAGACTGCCATCCATTGCGTTAAATTATTAATCGCAGCTTTCGCAGCACTATACGTAGGGATTTTCGTTAAGGGTTTAAATGCACTCATCGAACTGATATTGATAATTGATGGGTGACGTTCTTTATCCATGAATTTCGCGAATACTTGGGTAGGGATGAGTGATCCCATGATATTGAGTGATAATAAACCTTCCATATCATCCACATTCATTTTGAAGAAATCACGGACGGTGTCATTAACACGTTCACTCGCAAAACGAATTTCTGTGGTCGCATTCGGATGGTTTCCTCCTGCGTTGTTGATCAAGATATCAATTACATGATATTTATCGATAATGAGATTCGCCGCTTCTAAGAGACTTTTTTCATCGGTGACATCAGCGCTGACGGCGAATGCTTCTCCACCCTTTTTTCTGAGTTCTTCAGCAAAAGCTTCCGCTTTATCTAAATTACGTCCTAAGACAACCACGTGTGCTTCTTGATCAATAAGTGCTTGACAGAACGCTGAACCTAAACCTCCTGCACCACCTGTGACAACAACGACTTTACCTTTAAGTGAATGATGTTTCATCGAGTTCACCTACACGTTGTACGTCGTTGAAGACGTATTTCCACCGCGTCCAGTCCAATTGGTATGGAAGAATTCACCGCGAGGACGATCGGTTCTCTCATAGGTATGGGCACCAAAATAGTCACGCTGAGCCTGTAAAAGATTTGCGGGTAAAGATGCGGTGGTGTAGCCATCAAAATAGGCGATTGCAGCACTTAATGCAGGGACAGGAATGCCGTGCTTCACCGCGGTTGCAACCACATCACGAAGGGATGGAATCACGGATTTAATCGTTTTTTCAAAGTAATCATCTAATAACAAATTGGTTAAATTAGGATTGACTTCAAACGCTTTTTTAATCTTATCAAGGAAGACAGAACGGATGATACAACCCCCACGCCACATCAGGG
>CAYLLL010000176.1:0-3239 GCA_964384655.1 uncultured Mariniplasma sp.
ACCAACCATTATAATGTTTGGCGGCATTTCCTAAAAGACTCATCTGTTCTTCATAGATGGTTGCATAATTGAGGGCAAGCGATAAATCGATATCAAGGTCTTTTAAATCAGCGACGACATCTTCAAACTCATTTTTAGACCCTATGCTGCGTGTCCAATTCGGGTTATCTTTGTCCCCGAGTGTGATTCCACCTCGCTGATATCCATAGACACCTGAATTGATGCTATCGATACCACTAGAATTAAGTTCGGTTAAAATTTCTTTAACTTGGTCAATGGTTGTAACAACCACATCTTGTGTACCAATGAGTGAATCCATGGCGTCTGCCATGATGAAGTCAAGGCGAATAGGCATCGCATCAATCTGTTCTTCAATGGGGTGTATGATTCCATTTTCGATCAAAATATCGCGATATTTAAGCGCCATTCCTACATAATCCGCAGGATAACCATCGGTTTGTCCATCGCCTGCTAAGAACACATAATCCATCGTAATATCATAAGCCATCATCTCAGGGAAAAGTGTATTATAACCGGCACCTGCTTGGTTATATATCTGTTGATAAACGTTATTTCGGTTGAAACGCGCATAGACATAATTATATGGGGTTAAGTTGTTGTGTGGGCTAGAGACAATTTCCATGAATTCAGCCCCATCGGTTGCATGCGCAAAGAACGCTGCTTGACGATTGCCATGGGCGACTCCATAAAGCGGGATGGAGGGTTGTTTTAAGGGAACATACCCAAACTGCCAACGATAATGGTAGGTGTCCGTACTAAAGTCAGCACCATAGACATCCCCGCGATATGTGGAAAGTGATGTTGAATAGTCATCGAGTCTCAGGAGAGCTCCACTTCCATCTGGAACAAAGATATATCCAGGGATTCGTTCTTTAGGCACATTGGCAGTCGCTCGAGGATAATCCATTTCAGCGAGATCAAAGAATAATTGTTGTCCACCGGATGCACCCATAAATGGGGTAAAGATGAAAGCTGCAATATCCGCAGTGTCATTTCCTGTGACTTCATCATTTCGAATTTGATAGCGCATGCCATCTTCATTGAGATAAATGTGCACTTTCACGATGACATCAATAACATCAAAGGTCACATCTAACCGATAATGCGTAGGATCATTATTGACCATCACTAGCGTTGAACGAACCGCTTCTTCAGATGCACTAGAGATACGTTTAATCTGAATCGCACTATCGTAATATTCCATCGTTAAAAGTGAATTCCCTATTCCTTCAAAAAGTGTATTCATACGGTCTTCAAGAGGAAGACATGTTTCAAGAATTTCTTCTTCTGTTGGAGGAACTTCACGTTCTAAAAGGAGATCACAATTGTCTTTGATCTCATTATCAAAGGGGATGTCTAAACCTGTTTTCCAGGTATATCCATTTCGTTTATCATAGATTGCAAAGACATCACGTGAATCTCTAAAGTAATACTTGTAATTGTCGTTTTCATAAAGAAATTGCATATCTGTCGGTTCACTGATAACGTAAGTGACCTCATCAGGTGGAAGTTTAGTATCTTTGGGTGATTCGAGATAGGTCGCACGTACAGTCAAACTTGTCATGACGAGAATCAAAACGATCACTAAAAGTTTTTTATTGAAGTACATTACGAATCACCTCCTTGATAATAGCTTCTAAGAACATGTAGAGTTGTTCCCACATCATGATGATAATAATTAAGACGACTGCGAACACCACAGAGAACAAGATCGTCATCAAGATGCTCTTCATGGTCTGCCTTGCTGTGTAATCATGAATTTCTATCATACCCAAGAACAGATTGATGAAACTCCATCCTAACCCAACTAACATGAGCATATTTAAGAAAAACACTTCATTATAGGTAAGCACATAAGATAATAGGGTTGTTGAGAATAAAGCGATCATCAAGGGTCCCATCGAGTAGATGAACATGATGAAGATTTGTTTAAAGCCACCAATACCATCATGAATGGATGTATCTAAATAGTTGCTGATAATCAACACCATGGAAATCGAGAAGAACCCGATGACGATGGCAGATAAATCCATGTCTTCTGCTGCAACAAACTGGTAAATAAAGCCTTTGTTGACGCTATAGTTCAAATATAATAAGAAGAGGACAAAGTAGAGAATAATAGCAGTGGTCAGGGTTGCTCTGTGTTCTTTTTTGATTTCATAAAAACTGTCTAAAGGATGTCTCATCACTCTAAAGATATAGAGAAGATCACGTACAATCTTTATATCGAAAAATTTTCTCACTGGAGCTGTCCACAACGTGATTTTACCCGTTTTGTGATCAACGATGGTTAACGTTTTTTGAAGGACTAAGAAGACAACGAGAATGATGATTAAAGCCCCTAAGGCTTGTTGGATATCAACATTTCTAACTTCCCAATACGCTTCTGAATAACCTGTTCTGTTACCAGCAAGTTCAAAATGATACATCGCTTCTTCATATTTTTCTTGTTGTAGATAGGTCTTAGCAATAGAGTCATGGGCAATGACTGACATTTGGTTTAACTTCAATACTTCTTCCCAGACGATAATCGATTGACTGTATTGTCTGGTTGAATAGAGGAATAATGCTTCATAAATCTTGTTGGCATAATCGGTAGGTTCGAAGGATTGAAGGAAGTTTTTCGAATCATCTAAAGCCCAAATGTTTCCTTTCGAATCGACGGCAATCGAAGCTAGACGGGAGAACAGACCGGAAATATCGGAGTTCATTTCACCTGTCAATAAGTTTGATGCCCCAAAATTGTAGATAAAGTCACCATCTGAAGTGTAAACGAAGATGGTTCCATTTTGCATCGCTGCATAAACGATGCCTTCATCATCGACATAAATATCACGCGCATCTTCATAGGAAAGCGTTCTGCTTTCAGCAAAGATGTTACCACCTTGCGTATTATGCTTTTTAATCGCATTTCTAAAGGTTCCCATGGTCGTCGTATAGACCATAGAGTTTTGATCGATAAAGATATTGGAGAACGTCTGAGGATCACGTGCTGCAAAATCTTCAAATTGTTCTTCTGAGAAAATGATCTTATAGATCTGTTGTGTGAAGGAGAGTTGAACTTTATTAGAGGTGAAGTACCCTAAGAATTCACCGGTATTCGAAAGTTGAATAATCCCATCTTTGACCCCTTCACCATAGATGTAGAGGTTTCCACGGTTATCGACAACCACCTTGCTAGGATTATAGGTTGTATCCCCAAACGATGGCGTGGTTGG
>CAYLLL010000177.1:0-3228 GCA_964384655.1 uncultured Mariniplasma sp.
ATAGGGTCTATTTTAATGCAGCGCGAACGAGAGTCAAATACGATTTTGGATCTAAAGATGCGCCACCAACAAGGGCTCCATCAATGTCCGACATGGCGAGTAAACTATCCACATTTTTTGTGTTCACGGATCCACCATAGAGAATACGTAATTGACTTGACACATCATCACCATAAAGTTCTTTGACCACAGCACGAATGCCTTGAATGGTTTCATTCGCTTGTTCTGGAGTCGCTGTACGGCCCGTGCCGATCGCCCAAATAGGTTCATAGGCAATCACGGTTTTTAATGCATCCTCAGAGGATAGATTACGATATGCTTTTTCAACTTGAGCTTTAACAAAAGCATCTGTCGTACCTTCTTCTCTTGTTTCTAAAGATTCCCCAACACAAATGATAGGTGTAATGGATTCTTTAACTGCAGTTAAGGCCTTTAAATTGACAGTTTCATCCGTTTCATTAAAATATGCACGACGTTCGCTGTGTCCAATGACAACATAATCAACACCATAGGATTTAAGCATGGCTGCCGAAATCTCTCCGGTAAATGCACCTTCTTCTGCATAATGCATGTTTTGTGCACCAATTCTTAAGTTTTCACCTTCACGTTTGACGAGATCGCGTAAAAAAATGGCTGGGGCACAGATGACTGACTCAACTAAGTCACGATCGGGAACTTCAACATTGACCGCATAGATGAACGCAAGTGCATCATCTTTGGTCTTATACATTTTCCAGTTCCCTGCAATCAGTGGTTTTCTTGTCATAGTCTTATCCTAAAATGGATGCGACGTCTTTAATTGCTTCTTCAGCACGTGTACCACGAGCAACAATTCGAACGTTTTCTCCATGAGGGACTGCGAGTGACATAAGCGCAAGAATAGACTTGAGGTCAACAATCTTATTGTGGTAGTGTAATTCGATTTCTACCGCGTACTTGGATGCCGTTTGCACGACTTTGGCTGCAAGTGCAGCGTGTAAACCTTGGGTACTACTGATCATAATTTCTTTTTCCATAAATATCCTCCGTTAAAACATAGGCGGCGTACTAATCCATAGCACTTTAGCATTTTGATGGCTGTGATTGATAAGATAGTGTTCTTTATTCGCTAAGTAATAAAACGTTTCGCCTTTTCTTATGATATGTCTTTTTTTATTTAATACAAGTGTGACTTGTCCTTCGAGTACATAACCGAATTCTTCACCTGCATGTGGATCATCAATCTCCGATTGACCTCCTGCTTCGAGGTCAATGATGATAGGTTCCATTTCATATTTTAACGCATTTGGAACGATCCAACTGATGAAATGCTTTAATTCTTCATTTTCTTTCACATAAAAGTCTTCTTTTTTATAGACGACGGTCTGTTCTTCTTCTTTGCTGAAAAATTCATGAATATCCGTCCCTAACACTTCGAGAATCGCAAATAACGTTTGCATCGAAGGTGAGGTTAAGTTATTTTCGAGTTGAGAGATGTAACCTTTGGTTAATTCTAAGCGATTAGCGAGTTCTTCTTGGGTAAGATTATTGCCTAAACGCAATGCTCTAATTTTTTTACCGATGTCCATTATTTGTCATCGACGCATGCAATCCCTGGGAGAACCTTTCCTTCGAGGTATTCAAGGGATGCGCCACCACCCGTAGAGATATGGGTAAAGCCATCGCTTAAACCAAATTGAATCACGGCTGCAGCTGAATCACCACCACCGATAATCGTTGTTGCACGATCTTTAATGGATGCTATCGTTTGAGCAACACTCTTGGTTCCCTCAGCAAATTTAGGGAATTCAAATACGCCAAGTGGGCCATTCCAAACGACTGTTTTGGCATTTTCAATGTATGATTTGAAGATGTTCATGGTATTGGGTCCGATATCTAATCCGAGCTCATCGGCAGGGATTTGATCAATCGCGCGGACGTTACGTTCAGTTTCAGGATCAAAAGCTTTACCTGTGAAAACATCATCTCCAAGTTCGATTTTACCGTTAGCTTGTTCTAACAACTCTTTAGCTAGTTCGACTTTATCGACTTCAAGTAAACTCTTGCCTACTTCGTAACCCATTGCTTTAAAAAAGGTAAATGCCATCCCACCACCGATAAGGACTTTATCAGCAATCTTTAATAAGTTTTGGATCACTTCAATCTTATCTGAGACTTTAGCTCCACCTAAGATCGCCACAAATGGACGTGCTGGGTTTTCTAAAGTTCCACCGATGAAATTGATTTCTTTTTCAAGTAGGAAACCAGCGACTGTGGATTCGATGTTTGCAGCGATTCCAACGTTAGATGCTGCATCACGGTGTGCTGTTCCAAATGCATCATTGACGAATACATCGCCGAGGGATGCCCAATATTTTCCTAATTCTGGATCATTGTTCGATTCTTTTTTACCCTTTAGATCTTCAAAACGGGTGTTTTCGAACATAAGGACTTCGCCATCTTTAAGTGCGTTGACAGCAGATTCGAGTTCAACACCACGTGTAAATGGAACGAAATTGACGGTTTGATTCAAATGTTCTGACAAACGTTGTGCGACAGGTGCAAGACTGTTCTTTGCACGATCCGCTTCATCTTTTACACGTCCTAGGTGTGAAAAGACGATGGCGCGTCCGCCATTTTCTAAAACATACTTAATGGTTGGTAATGCTTCGACGATACGATTTTCGTCAGTAATGATCCCATCTTTCATGGGCACGTTAAAATCGACACGAATCAAGACTTTTTTGCCTTTGACGTTGATGTCTTTTACTGTTTTCTTAGCCATCATTATTCCTCCTTAAATGATGTCATTGTCTTTGTTTTTAGCCGCTCTTATTATAACACCATTTCTAAACATTTACTATATCAATGTCAATGAAAGTGTTTTACTTTAGTATTTCTAATTATTTCGAGTTTTTTTACTTGCAACTCATAACGTTTTTGTGTGGTATTGACTTCAATGGTTAATCCACTTATAAAGTGGATATAAAACCTATGATCTTCCGTCCAGAAGTGCTTAACTGAAGCATGGTTAATCCATATCATGTCATAATCTCTCACTCTTCCAATAGGGATGAGCATCAGCTCATCACATAAATAAAGGGGTACACGATGGACAAATCCCAAATGAAGCTTGACAGCTTTTAAGTATCCATCATAACTCATGAGATGCTCATAACACCATTGCTGAATCAGCCATGGCATCCGGTGATTGATTTTCTTTTTTCCTTCCTCATCATAAAGGATGGT
>CAYLLL010000178.1:0-3214 GCA_964384655.1 uncultured Mariniplasma sp.
ATATGAATTCCAAGGGCATTATCGGTGGCTGATTCATCGTTATTCCACACGGCACGAATAATTCGATCTTTGGACACGGCGACATCACGATTTTCAATGAGTATTTTCACGATCTTAAATTCAACATCAGTTAAAAGAATACGTCTTTCACCCATAATGATTTCGTGATTGTCCTGATGGAATAGCAATCTCCCTAACTTTTGGATACTGTGGTTAGGTTGGTGCACATTGTGCAAGAACCTTAATACAGCTTTGATCCTTGCCGCCGTAAGTTCTGCATCAAAAGGGATATCGATATGACCTTCAGATCCCTGCTCCAAATAGCGTTGGATATTGTCTTTATTTGTCTCATTAGAAAACACATAAAGGGGAGCCTTTAGTTGATGTTTGATGTCTTGAATTCGAGTGATATTCTCATGAAATGACTCACTCAGTTCCATGATGACAAAATCAATCTCATGTAAATTGCTCTGATAGGTGTCTTTATCTTCATAAGGATATTCATAAAGCGTAAAAAAATCCCTCTTAAGTAAATCGGTTAAATCCCTTAATACAGAAGAATCTTTGCTAAGAGCGAGTATATTGTACAAATGGTATGCCCCCTGTCATTTATACTTAATTTACTTCAATTATATGTAAAATTACTTTCATATTCCTTTCATTTCTTAGCATTTACCCATAAATTCAATAAAAAACTTCATTTTTATGTCATTTTTGGCATCATTTGTCATAAAAATGTAGGTTTTCATCACAAATAAATTAATTCATCCTATGGAACGGAAACATTTAACGTTATGAATATATGAAAAATCATCCATTTTTTGTAGAGATAAGATGCTATAATGAAAGAAATGAACGATTTATTTCTCTTATATGGGGGTTAACCATGTCTAGTTTTGAAGATTTGCGTATTGTCGATAATTTCTATCAAACCTAAAGTTTTTTCCCTATGCCCACCATTTTAGTATCTACCTTGGATGATGACGGTGATACGACTGTAGGTGCATATTCTCTATGTTTTCCATACTATGTCGCAGGTAAAGAGTATTATGCGATGATTTTAGAGTGTCGAAATAGTTCCAATACCGCACAGAATCTCCTTAAGAGACGGACATGTTCCTTAAACTTTTTACCCCATGATAAGAAGTTCTTCAAGGAAACCGTACGTTTAGGTTTTCCTGGGGATACCTCTAAGGAAAAAATGAAAAAATTCTCTCTTCATCTTGAAGACGGACAGACCCAAGATCATCTTCCAAGACCCAAAAATATCAGTGAAGCCTTTCAAGTTTTTGAATGCACCTGGATGTCTGAGCTAGAGGATGCTCACTTAGATAAAGCAGGAGAACTTGAAGGCTATCTTCCCCCATATCGTAACTTTAATGGGATTACATCCAAATTTGGTGCTCACTTCATCTTAAAAATAGATAAGATCTTACTCAAAAAGCCATATAAGGAGAGTATTATTCATGGGGTTAAATCGAAAGGTTTTCCCAAAGTTCCTGTTGATTATGGCTATCGAGATAACACACACTTTTGGTACTCCCCTTCTTCAACATTCAGAAAAGAACCTGTTCCAGCCCCCAAGGAAGTCGATTTAAAGACCATCAGATATGCCGCAGATCGAACCGATCCTACCATTCATTTTACCGATGATGCGCTAATGCGGCTTTCAAAGGTGCCAAGAATCTTTCTTAAAGCAGCGTTAGATGGTTGTGTGAAATGGGCCAAAGAAAATAACATCACGACGATCACTGAGAAAGAAATGTTGATGATTCAGGATAAACGAAATCAAGAAAAGAGATGATGTCATGAAAGCGATCATTTATTACTCACTTTCTAGTCATACCAAAAAAGCCCTTGAACAGCGTTTTGAAGGGGACTTCTATCGCTTGAAAGGGAAGATCAAAATCCCCAAACGTTATTTCTTTCAACTCGCGTATTTAGGGATGTTCGCCTTCATGAATGCCAAACTCGCGTATGAACCCATAGAGATTGACTTTGATAAATACGATGAAATCATTTTAGGTAGTCCTGTGTGGGCATGGACCATTACCCCATTCATGAAAAAGTTCTTAAAGAAGAATAAATTTACGAACAAGAAAGTCACACTTCTACTGACCAATGAAGGGGGACCTGGCAAGGCGATGGAACACTATAAACGTTATCTTGATCCCAGCAATACTATCATCGATGAGATCAATCTAACCGTTGGTCATGATTACGAAAAATCAAATCTTATCAAGAAATAAAGACTGACGCAAACCGTCAGTCTTCTTTTCTTAAACGTTCTTTAGGATAATCGCTGTTCCCATGCCACCACCGATACATAATGATGCTAAACCGTGAGCACACTCTCTCTTTTTCATTTCATGAATAAGTGTAACCACGATTCTTGCACCCGATGCACCGACGGGATGGCCAAGAGCAATGGCACCACCATTGACATTGGTTCTCTCTAAGAACCATGCTTTCGTGACACCTAAATCTTCTGATAGTTCTTTGATCACACCTAAACTTTGTGCAGCAAAGGCTTCATTGAGTTCAAGGAGATCAATATCTTTTAAATTCATGTCAGTTCTTTTTAAAACATTTTTAATCGCACCTACAGGACCTAAGCCCATGACTTTCGGATCAATCGCTGCTTGATCGACACCGACGATCTCTACAAGAGGGGTGAGGTTATATTGCTTCAGTGCTTCTTCAGAGACTAGCATGACATAGGCTGCACCATCATTAATCCCTGAAGCATTCCCTGCAGTGACTGATCCATCTTTCTTGAATGCAGGTCTTAACGTTGCAAGTTTCTCTAAAGATGTCTTTCGATTAGGATATTCATCCTTATCGAAACGAACGATGTCTTTACCTACTTTAACATCAAGTCCGACGACTTCATCATCAAAACGACCACTATCGACAGCATGAATCGCTTTCTGTTGAGAATAATAAGCAAACTCATCTTGTTCTTCTCTTGAAATCTGATGTTTATCGACGATGTTTTCTGCAGTTATCCCCATATGAATGCCATCATATGCATCGATTAAAGCATCATAGATCATATGGTCAACGACTTCAAAGTTAGCCATCTTCACCCCACTTCTTGTCTTATAGGGGATAAGATAGGGCGCTTGACTCGTCGATTCAGTTCCACCTGCAACAATCACGTTTGCCCATCCAGATTGTATCTTTAAATAAGCATCCATAATTGCTTTCATGC
>CAYLLL010000179.1:0-3204 GCA_964384655.1 uncultured Mariniplasma sp.
ACTTGATTGACAAGTTCAGCTGTGGGAACGATGATGACCGCTTGAACAGCATTTAGTTTCTTGTTAATCTTTGAGAGGATGGGTAAAAGATATGCATGGGTCTTCCCAGTGCCCGTAGGTGCGAGTCCTACGAGGTGATTAGGTTTATCAAATAAACGAAAGACACCCTCTTGAATCGGTGTGATTTCTTTGAAATTTAGTTGTTTTAATTTGTCTTGAATATACATGGATTTAACCTCTTTGAAATACATTAGCATTATATCACGGAAAATGATTGGATGCTAAACATTTAAATAATCACCCTTACATCATGTATAATAAGAATGGTGAAGCTCATGAAAGTCATTGATTTAACACCTAGAGGCTATTGTCATGGTGTCCTAAGTGCCTTGGCGATGGTCAAAAAGGTCATCAAAACCCCCTCATATCCGAGACCAATCTATGTCTTAGGACAGATTGTCCATAATAAAAAAATCACGGAAGCTTTTCGTGAATTTGGTGTTATTAGCCTAGATCAAAAAGGAAAGTCTCGTCTTGAATTAATCGAATCGATCGATTCAGGAACCGTTATTTTTACCGCGCATGGTATCTCAGATCAAGTGATTGAACGCGCCAAAGAAAAGGGACTCACCTATCTGAATGCAACCTGCCGTGATGTCATTAAAGTGCATAAAGCTGTGAAAGAAAAATTAGCAGAGGGTTATAAAATCATATATATTGGTCATCGTAATCATCCTGAACCCGAAGCCATCCTAGCGATATCCAAAGATATCTACTTTGTTGAAGATGAGAAAGATGCCCTACTTCTCCCCCCTTCGTTAAGTGACGAGAAATTGTTTGTTACCAATCAGACGACACTGTCCCTCTATGATATCAAAGCGGTATTGAATATTATTGAAACAAAATTCCCTCAATATCTTTTCGATAATGAGATTTGTAATGCGACAACCGTTCGTCAAGATGCCGTCAAACTGCAAGAAAAAGTCGATCTTATGCTTGTCGTTGGCGATGAGATGAGTTCAAACTCAAATAAGCTTGCTGAAGTAGGCATTCGATCACAAGGAATACCTTCCTATCGCATTGGTGGTGTAGAAGATATTGATCTTTCGTGGTTATCAGATATTAAATCCATCTCTGTGACCTCAGGCGCTTCAACACCTACTGCCGTGACTGAAGAGGTCATCCGATTCTTGAGACACTATGATAAAAATGATCCCAACACCTGGGATCATCAAACCAAATTAACTTTTGAAGACATCCTCTGATGTCTTTTTATTTTGATAGAAGGCTTCTTCTCGTTTTGAAAACTCTTGATAGGTAAATAGATTGTACTCAAGCTTTAAATCTTTCTTTAACAAGACAGATCCAAAATAGATGCCGACTAACCGTAAGGGTTGATTGGCGTAGTTTTGTTCAAACAGAGATTCCACAGCATCATAAAATTGGTCATAATCATCGATGGGTTCCTCAAAGGACACCGAGCGATTGATCGTTTCAAAGGAAGAATTTCGAAGCTTAATACCGACATTTTTCGCGACGAGTTCATCTTGAATTAAACGCTCATGCGTATGTTTCAGAAGATCGACGATCACTGGAAAAATCGCTTCATAACTGTCCATGTTATAGTTCAACGTCGTTTCATTGGAAATGGATTTAGGAATCGCGTAACGTTTAGGATCGATGATATCTGAGGATCGACCTAGGATATGTTCGATGTATGATGTGTAAGATGCTTCACTCATCAACGTTAAGATAGCATCCTTATATGTATCTTTCGTAAAATCACCAATGGTCTTCACACCTAAAGCCTCTAACTTTGGATATGTTTTCTTTCCAATCCCATAACACTCTTTAATCGGTAGAGGGAAAAGTTTATGGACAATGTCTTTTTTTCTTAACACGGTGATGCCCATCGGTTTTTGCATATCCGAGGCCATTTTTGCAAGAAAGAGCGTGGATGCAATCCCAATCGAACAGGGAAGTTGATACTCTTTCATCAAACCCTCTTGAATCTCTTTCGCAAGATCTAAGGGATGTTTTGATTGAGAGGCTTCTGTCATATCGACATACGCTTCATCGATCGATCCTTCAAGAATGAGATTCGAATAACGTCTAAGAAATTGAAAGAATAAACTTGAATATTTTTGATAGAGAGAAAAATTTAAGGGAACGACGATCAGTTTGGGATAGATTCGCATCGCATCAGGGATATTCATCGCTGAATGAATCCCTAGCTTACGCGCTGGATAGGATGCCGTAGAGATTACCCCACGCCGCATGGCTGCGTTTCCACCGACAACAAAGACCTTATCTTTTAAATAAGGTTCCTTGATGACCGCACAGCTCGCAAAGAAACTATTTAAGTCAATATGGAAGATAATTTTAATATCCTTTTTCATCAAATCTCTTCCTTTGAATGTCTTTTTCGTGTATAATATACCCGATTACTAGAACGAGGTGAAGTCATGGCTGAGAAAGTAAAGAAGACAAAGACCGTTGAACCCAAAAAACATTACGTGGATCCTACCCAAACATGGTGGGGAAAAGCAGTCGTTTGGATTATTGTCTTTGGAATGGTTGGATTAATCATCTTATCCTTCGTTGCCGCTGTTATTTGGGGTAACGCATAAGAAAAGCGCAAGCTTTTTTTATTTTCTAAGTAACATTTTTGCCTGTTCAATGGCAAAATGAGAGAGTTTTTCATCCGATAACATGAGCGCAATCTTTTCGATACGGTCGTCCTCTGAAAGTTTTTCAATCCGAGTGACCATGCGCTCTTTTTCTTTAACCTTCGTAATTCCATAATGATGATCGGCTCGTGCAGCCACTTGAGGGAGATGGGTGATGACGATCAGTTGCATCATGGTTGAAAGTGTCTTCATCTTAGTGGCTACTTTTGATGCCGTCTTTCCAGAAATTCCGATATCAATTTCATCTAGGATGAGCAATGTTAAATGATTCATCTTGGCATAGATTGATTTTAAAGCAAACATAAAACGGGCACGTTCGCCACCAGAAGCCACACGTGTTAAAGGTTTGGTCGGTTCACCTTCATTGAGAGAGATATAGAACTCAACCGCATCAAGTCCATTTTCAGAGAGTCGTTCTTCTTTCTTTTCGGTAGGTTCAAATGTGATCTGAAAGGTCGCTTTTTCCAAATCGAGATCTGAAAGTTCAATGAGGACATCCTTTTCAAGCGTCTTT
>CAYLLL010000180.1:0-3188 GCA_964384655.1 uncultured Mariniplasma sp.
TTCTATGATTTTCATCGGTTAACCCCCTTGAATT
The DNA here is from genome assembly GCA_964384655.1 of uncultured Mariniplasma sp. Taxonomy (GTDB): domain Bacteria; phylum Bacillota_I; class Bacilli_A; order Acholeplasmatales; family Acholeplasmataceae; genus Peloplasma. Next base: position 35 of record CAYLLL010000180.1, read on the forward strand.
GACTTAAAAATCTTAAGTCAGTGAGATAGAAATGACGAATGTCATCAATCTTGTACTTTAAAATGGCAATGCGTTCAACGCCTACTCCAAATGCGAATCCTTGATACTTTTTAGGATCGTATCCGCCCATTTCAAGAACACGGGGGTGAACACGACCTGCACCTAGGACTTCAATCCAACCTAGACTACCATCCTTTTTCTGATAACTCACATCAACTTCTACCGAAGGTTCAGTAAATGGAAAATAGGAAGGGCGAAGACGTATGATACGGTCATGACCAAATAGATGGCGAACCATGGTGAGCAGTGCATCCTTAAGGTTAGCAAATGTAATATGTTCATCGATGACCAATCCTTCGATTTGTGTGAATTGATGACTATGAGTGGGGTCATCATCATCGCGACGATAAACCTTGCCTGGACAAATGATTCTTAGCGGTTTCCCCTTCTTTTCAAGCATGGTTCTCGCTTGTACAGGAGAGGTATGGGTTCGAAGTAAATGGGTTTCATCCGTGTAGAAAGAATCCTGCATCGCTCGTGCGGGATGTTCCTTATCAAGGTTCATCATTTCAAAATTATAATGATCATTTTCAAGCTCTGGACCTTCAGCTACTTCATATCCTAATCCAACGAAGAGATCTTCGACATCTTCAATGACTTGGTTAAGGGGATGAATCGATCCTTGATAAAACTGATATCCGGGTAACGTCACATCGATTTTTTCTTTTTCTAAAAGTAGTGCTAATGCTTGTTCTTCGAGTCCTTGTTTTTTATCATAAAGCGCTTGTTCAATGGTTGACTTTAAAACATTCACTTCAGCCCCAAACGAGGGTCTTTCCTCCATGGGTAAATCTCTTAAGGTTCCCATCAGGAGAGAGACTTCGCCTTTTTTGCTTAAAAATTGAACTCGAACAGCATCGAGCTGTTCTAAATTTTCTGCTTGCTTAATCGCTTGTAGTGCCTTGTCTTTCATCAATTCGAGTGATTCTTTCATCCTTCTACCTCTTTTCCTTGATTAAAAAATAAAAACGTCCTTAATGTCTAAGGACGTAATATGTTACGCGGTACCACCTTAGTTCTAGAACTGAATCTAGCCCTCGAGTTCTCCTTAACGCGGATCTCACGGGTGGGATTAGCACCTCTCCAAGGTGAATTCATCAAATGCCTTGGCATGGCTTACACCGGTCCATGCTCGCTAAACAAGGGTGATTTGATTACTCTTCCTTTTCGTTGATTTATGATTAATTTCTTCTTGATGACAAGATGAGAATAAATCTTAATAATTCGACATAAATCCAGACGATAGTGACCATTAGACCGACAGCTACCATCCATTCATACGCACGGTCCATACCTCCTGAAACGATCTTTTCTGCACGTTCGAAATCCAAGGTTAACATGAGTGCACCGACCACAATAAAGATTCCACTAACAAGCAGTGCAATTCCACTGGTCCATTGTATATTAATTCCAAAAATACCTAGAACCAATTGAATTACAATGAAGAATAAGATCCCTAAAATCACAGAGTACATAATTCTTCTAAATGTAGGAGTGACACGAATGGTTCTCGAACTGTACAGGAACAACATCACGGTGAAGATTGCTCCTGTGGCTAATAATGCAGCGGTTGCGGCACCAGGGACTTCGGTGTTAACCAAGATGGTGATTAATCCGAGAAGCACACCTTCAGAGGCTGCATAAAGAATCGAAAATACAGGAGCTAAACGTACCGATCGGGTCGCAATCAACACAGAAATAAATCCTACAATGGCTGAGACACCAATCAAAGGTAATAATTGTTCGATAGGCAGATAAACTAAGGATAGATATCCTGTTAATACTGCAACCATCAATAAAAATCCTGTTTTAAACATGATGCCACGATAACTTGCAGTCTCGCTCGTGACATATGCTTGACTACGTTCTAATGAACTAAATACTGGGTTTGTTGAGCGCATGATCATCAACTCCTTCTACGGTTTTATTATATAATAAGCCTTTATAAAAGTGCAAATAAACCGGCATCTATCACATTATTTTCCGATTTTAAATCCTTAAATGCACCAAAGTCTTCAAGCTTCTCAAAAATCGTCTTATTGATGCGTGTTCTTTCTTTGACGTCATCTCGTGACGTAAACGGGCGTTCAGAACGTTTTTGAACGATATCATACGCCACAGATTCACCTAAACCATCAATGGCTTTAAACGGCATTCTAAGTCCCTTTTCTTCCATCGTAAAGACCGTTGCATCGGATTTATTGATGTCAATCGGTAGAAAGTTAAATCCACGTTTGGTCATTTCTAAGGCTACACCCAACGTAACAGTTAAGTTTTCGTCTTTGACCTTGGGATTGAAGAGTTCAGATAATGTCACTAATTTATTACGAATGGCATTCGCACCAGCGATCATGACTTCATAATCAAATTGATCGACTCGTTTTGAAAAGAATCCTGAATAGAACAGTAAAGGTTTATATACCTTAAACCATGCGATACGCATCGCCATGATAACATACGCTGTCGCGTGAGCTTTCGGGAACATATACTTAATTTGACTTGCAGACCAAATGTACCAATCAGGGACATTATTTTTCCGCATGTCTTGTTCGTAGGTTAGCCAGGTCGCCTTATCTTTTGAAGGTTTCCCTTTTCTAACAAATTCCATGATATCAAATGCACGCTTCGGTTCAAGTCCAAAGGACTCAAGTTGGACCATGATATCATCACGACACCCAATGATGTCATCAAATGGGATCTTTCCGTAATCTTTATGACCGGTAACCAGCGATTGAGCATTTTTTAACCAGACATCAGTTCCATGAGATAGGCCTGAAATTTTAACTAGTCCAGCAAACGTCTTCGGCTTCGTATCGATAAGCATCTGTCGGGTAAAAGGGGTTCCAAATTCAGGAATACCATAGGATGCAACAGCACTCATGATTTCATGTTCTTTGACACCAATGACATCGGTTCCTCCAAAAAGTTCATAGACTTTAGGATCATCCAAAGGAATGTCTTGAGCGCGGCTGAAAGGAAATTCATCTTGATGATCGAAGACATAGTCCATTAAAAACTTAATCATGGTCGGATCATCATGACCGAGGATATCAAGTTTGAGTAAATTGGATTCAAATGAATGGTAATCAAAGTG
>CAYLLL010000181.1:0-3187 GCA_964384655.1 uncultured Mariniplasma sp.
TCATCATAGATACGAAGAAGATTTCTTACGTGTTTGGGTGCGATGACTGCGGACACATATTCTTCAAATTTATTAAAATAGACATTTTTTGTTGACAAGTATTGATAAAGGGAGCCAAAAAGGAAATCTTTAGTATTGGGAAGTTCAATCACTGGGATAAGATAAGTATCTGAGTACATAATCGGAATTTGTGTTCCTCTCACGCGCTCAAGATGATACAGTGAATCGCCTTCTTGAATCCCAAAAATTTCAGCAAGCATTTTATCTGCCTGGATCATCTCAAGATGTGATTCCATCGTCTTGCTTGGTAAACCCATTTCATTCATTTCATTGGTAAATGATTGAATGAGTGTAAAATTAGACATTGAACTCTGAGTTTTGAGGACCGTGGTTCCATAACCCGCTCTGCGTGTTAAATACTGCTCTTTCACGAGTTGTGCAATTGCAGCTCTAATAGTCACACGTGACACACTGTAGGTTTCAGATAGTTCTTTTTCAGAAGGAATGAGATCGCCCTCTTTCCATTCACCACTTTCAATCTTTAGTTTGATTAAATTGCGTATTTGTACATAAAAAGGTTGTTTATCCTCTAAATTGATGCCTGCCATACTATCCCTCGCTTCTGCATCAATTGTATCATTTATTTGATACATTTACAATACATTTATAAGACAATTTACGTGGGAAATGATTGACAGACAATAAGTATTCATGTATTGTGATATTAGAGATTAAAAGTTAAGGTGAGAAGCATGGGATATTTCTTGGGTGTAGACGGTGGAGGAACAAAAACGAAAATTTGCATCATGGATCAAAAAGGGCATGTAGTTTATGTTAATCAGAGTGGACCTTCATCAATTGATACGGTATCCAAAGATGAAACAATATCTGCAATTAAAGATGCCTATCATTCATTTTTGAGTGACCATCCAAACTTGACCTTTGATGGAATCTTTATTGGTGTAGGTGGTATTGTAAATGATGATGATTGTAATAAAGTACGTGGATGGGCGACTTCACTTCCAGGGGTTCGCGTCGACACCCTTATTCAAGCAAGAAACGATATGGAAAATGCACTTTATAGTGGACTTCTTTTTGATGAGGGGATTGCGTTAATCTGTGGCACAGGTAGTGTTGCCTTTGGGAAAAATAAACAAGGAGACACCCATAAAGCCGGTGGATGGAGTTTTAAAGAAGGAGATTTAGGTTCTGCCTATGATCTTGGGATGCGCGCTCTAAGACACGTGATTCAGGCTTTTGATGGACGTGATGAACGCACTTCGTTTAGTGAACACGTCGCACAAGCCATAGGAATGAAAGATGAGGTTGACTTCTTCCATCTTATCCAAGAAAAATATTTAGAACGAACATGGATTGCGAGTCTTGCACCCATAGTGACTGAATATGCGATAAAAAAAGATTCAATTGCCCTCCGCATCGTCGATCAAGCGACCTATGAACTTGCCAAAGCAGTCTATGCTGTAAAGAAACGACTCCATCTAAAAGATCCTGAACTGGTGATTGTGGGGTCATTGGGGTATGTTAAAGGATATCAAGAAAAGCTTCATGAGCACTTAAAATCATTGATGAATGATATCAAGATTTCCTCTCCTAAGATCGATCCAGCGGAAGCAGCTGCATTCATGGCGAAACATCTTTATATGAAACAGTCTTATCATGCATGATGGGACTTTTTATTTTTTGACTTTTCAAAGAAAAACCCCTATAATGTTTATTGTACCTTGGGGGTCACTATGAAGCGTTTTGAACCTTTTTTAAAGAGTGGGTATTATATTGGATTCATCTTCCTTGTGACACTATTTGCGTGGTCTTTTTATGAGGAAACTCCACCCCATCTCTTTAATCTTTATAATATGATCGTGGTGTTTGGACTGATTGCGTTAAACACCTTACTTCTTATCAGTTTTGAGAATACACTTTACACGGTTCCGATCGTCTTCTGTTTTTTGTTTATTATCAATAAATCCACCATTGATTTCAACAGTGTAGGTCAATTAGGCTTTCCGATCATTGCATTTGGTGTCTTCTTATTAGGATATATCATCTATTTCATTAAATATAAACCCAAGTTTAAAGCAAAAACCTTCTTTTGGGGATTCTTCTTAATTGGACTCAGTTATGTGATTCCACTCATTTATACTCCTTTTGAAGTCAATGGAATCATGGTTTCAATGGCTGGTTTTATTTATTTTGCTCTGTATCTTTTTTATTCCAATACCATTAAAGGAAACCTTGATTACTTATTCAAGATACTACTGATTGTCAATCTCTTATTAACCGCTCAAGTAGGCTTATATCTCTATCGTGGATATCTTTTAAATCCACAACTCGATATCTACCATAGAATCTATGCAGGATGGGGCAGAAACCTAGGATGGGCCAATATCAACGATATGTGTTTCTATATCGCGTTAACCTTCCCTAGCTATCTATATTTCATCTTCAAAAAGCCACAAACCTATCTTTTATGGTTCATGATGTTATTCCCTACAGCAGTGGTCATCTTATCGAAATCACGAGGTGGCATCATCGGTTATGCAGCCGTTCTTTTAGGTGTGATGATCTTCTTCTTTTTTAGAGGAAATAAGAAACATTTATTCCATGGGCTCATCTTCTTAGCCATTTCAAGTTTTATCGCATATCAGGTGAGAGAAGTCTTTTACATCTGGTGGGATTTCTTTATGGAAACCTTCAGCGATAACTTAAATGAGTTTTCGAGTGGACGAATCGATATTTACACCTTTGGCTTAGATATCTTTAAACAGTATCCCCTCTTTGGAGGTGGATGGATGTCCATCAATCTTTATCCCAATGGAAACCTCTTTGGAAATCGTATTTTTATGTATCATAGCACCTTCATTCAAGCACTTGCGGCGATGGGGCTCTTCGGACTTATGGCACTCCTTATTCACTACTTCCAGATTGCGAAATATGTCTTCAAGCATCCAACCTTAGAGAAGTTCTTATTCTTGATTGGATATCTCGCCAGTCAAGCCCATGGCTTAATCGATAACGTTCAATATGCCGTGCCTTACAGTGTCTTGATTGTGGTGATCTTAGCGGTCTTTGAGACCTCAGAGAAAAAACGTCTTTCGAATCCATTCATTATCGATATCATTTCATTGAAAATAACTAAAAGGGAATCCAGCCGGATTCCCTTATTTGT
>CAYLLL010000182.1:0-3148 GCA_964384655.1 uncultured Mariniplasma sp.
AGTTTGCTGCTGCACACCCTGAAATGGTCGAAAAAATGGTTCTTATCAACTCGACGACACATCGTGGATATCCCGTATTTAAAAAGGATGAGAAAGGCCAAATGTTATTGGGTCAAGTCTATGAATCAGCCGATGAAATGGCGAAAGATCCAGTGCAAGTTGTCCCTTTGTTAGAAGCTCAGAAAAACAAGAATTTTGCAGTGATGAATTGGGTGTTTGATAAGACGATTTATACTGTAGGAAAACCTGATTTAGAAGACAATACAATGTGGATTAATGAGTCATTAAAACAGAAGAATCTCCCGGATGCAGACTGGGCTCTTGCGAACTTGAATATGTCTAATCAACATAATTTCTATAATGCAGGGACCAATACAATCAGCCGTATTCAATGTCCCATTCTTCATACATGGTCCAAACAGGACATCGTGGTTCCTGAGTATATGGTCTTAGAAAATGTAAAAGCATTAGAGGGATTATCAAAACTTGTTGTTTATGATAATTGCGGACATTCACCACTGGTTGATGTTCCTGATCAACTAACAAAAGATATCTTAGAGTTTATGAATGCTTAAGAGGGCGAAAGCCCTTTTTTGTTATATTATAGAGAAAAAAGAAGTGAAGAAAAAAATTTGATAAAAAATGTATGTTTAGTATTTGTAAACTTAATACGATCATCGCTACTTTCCAATCAAAGGTAAAGATGATGAAAATCATGAAGATCATTGATAAGTGATCAGATTGAGAAATCACGGAAATTTCTTATGGATGAGATAAAGCGGTTCTCAATGGTAGCGACTGCAAAACGATTGCTAAATAAGCAATGAACATAATGAGAAGAATGCAAGCTGAATTCCATGGCAAAATAACAAATCAGTATTTTTAATGAGAATCGACATAGGAGTGGTCTACATGTATTACAAGTGGACAGATTATCCGCAATACATAATAATACGCACGCACGCGCGTATGTGTATACGCCATCAATCAATTAACATTCATCTTCGGTATCAAGGTTAATCGATATGTCATCTTGTTAGTAAATTGGCTACCAATGTAGAAGACTCTCAAGAGCGAAGATAGAGTTGTCCATCACTTAATCGAAAGTTATTGAAACAAAGAGTGAACGAGAATCAACATTAACTTTGATCTCATCATAGTTCAATAGAATCAGTAAATGTTCCACATTATGAAATCCCTCTGATGGACATCACAGGATAAGAACTTAAGAGAAATGATCAATCGATAATGACACACATATACCCCTTAGAAGAAGAAGCAGAACCAAGAAAGTAGTAAAAATATCGGTATCCTAAAAACACCCTGCAAACACGATATCAGCCATTGAAGGCCTGAGATAGAGGAATACCCATAAAAGTAGTTCTGAAACGACGAAAAGCTTCTCTCTTATATTTTTATTACACTCATTTTTAATATATGTATATATTTAACACCCATAGAAGTACTTTAAATCCATTTTTAATATATTAATGACCAACTATTAACATCGATTAAACATATGGATTTATATTTTTTTATTTTATATTTGTGCGTATAATATATATTATGTTAACCATATGATGTGAGCCTTATTGTGCGGACAAGTAGGTTTGTGTGGATAAGTGTGGATTTCTTTTTCTCAGAAACTTCGGCTTCTTTGCTTCAAATGGGGTGTGAACTATCGAAAATCGACGATTATTAAACATACGTTTCTCGATACGCAAATTTCTCGGTTATGGTACAATGAAATTGGTGATAATATGCAGAAAAAAACGATTTTAATCATCTTCACTGGTGGTACCATTTCGATGGCAAAACACAAAGAAACCAGTAAGGCGATCATCAGTGATAATCAGTCTGAACTCCTCAATAACATCGCTTCTGAGCTAAAAAACATTGAACTTTTGTCACATCAATTCTCCCTTAAGCCATCGCCATCCATCACACCAAATGATATGTTTGACCTCTCTTTACTAGTCAAATCATACATAAATGATCCAAATATTGATGGTATTGTCATTACTCATGGGACGGATACACTTGAAGAAACTGCCTACTTTTTAGACCTTTATTTGGAGACTAAAAAGCCTGTTGTAATCACAGGATCCATGCGTAATTATTCTGAATTAGGTTTTGATGGTTTAAGCAATTTGGTGAGTTCAATACTCGTTGCTGCCAATAATGAATCCAAAGACATGGGTGTTCTTGTCGTGATGAATGATGAAATCAATGCAGCTGCTGAAGTGACGAAGACACATACACTATCGCTTGATACGTTTAAGTCTTTAGAGTTTGGTCCTATAGGCATCGTTGAACAAGACAATGTTTTATATTACCGTCAAACCCATTATCCACATCGTCATATCTCGCCAGATCGTATCGTTACAGAAGTTGAAATCGTTAAAGTTTATTCAGGCGCAAGTTCAGAAATACTAAACTTACTTATTGACCATGGTGTCAAAGGTATTGTACTTGAAGCCTTAGGCCGTGGAAATGTCCCTCCTCTAATGGTTCCTGGAATTAAGCGTGCAATCGATGCTAACATCCCGGTCTTGATCACTTCCCGCTGTCCCAAAGGCAGAGTGCTTGATAGTTATGGCTATGAAGGTGGTGGGCATCATCTTCGTCAACTCGGTGTGATTTTTACTGAAAACCTTTCAAGTCAAAAAGCAAGAATCCGTTTGATCCTTGCCTTAGGTGTGTCCAATGAGTATAAACGTATTAAGGATTTCTTCTCATGAAAAGTTTTCCTGAAGCGATGCGCGATATAAGAGATCGAGAACGTTCAAAGCGAACGATTGCTTATCTCGTTTTCTCATGGGGATTATTTGGTATTTTACTTCAATTCACTAGATCTTTTTTCAGCCCACAACCTCTTGAATCTTTTTTGACAAACTTTGTCTATTTTACCACTCAAAGCAACATCTTTATCACAATCATTGCCTACCTATATATTCGTGGTAAACTTCATGGATCACTCTATAGTTCACTCTCATTTGTTGCACTTTTAAACATCTTCATTACTGGTGTTGTATTCCATATATTGTTAACACCCTACATGAGTCAAGTAAGCTTTTTGAATCATGTATTGCATACGATAAATCCTATCCTTTACATTATCTTTTATTTCACTTTGATCACTGAATTC
>CAYLLL010000183.1:0-3142 GCA_964384655.1 uncultured Mariniplasma sp.
TTAAAAAGTGTCCATTCTGATGGATCAAAGCTTTTTGTCTCTAATCCCTTACCTAAAAAAGGGGAAACGATCACGATAAAGCTTCGAGTGATTGAAGATGCACCGATCACACACGTGATTTTTCGTACCAAACTGAATGGAGTTGAAATTCAGCAGGTGATGGAACCTGTTGAAGTGATTCATAAACTCAAGTACTATCAAACCCAAGTGACCCTCTTTGAAGATGAGGTGCATTATCATTTTTACTTGGTTACTGAAGAAAAGATTTATTACTATAACCAAAAGGAAGTCACCGATTATATTCCAAGTGAGACGTATGATTTTCGGATTTTAACAAATTATCAACAACCCTCTTGGGTCAAATCGACCGTCTTTTATCAGATTTTTCCTGAACGATTCTGTAACGGTAATCCTGACAATGATGTCTGTGATGGTGAATACGAGTTTGATGGAGGAGTCACAAAAAAAGTGAAGGACTGGAATACAGTTCCTGCATTTTATCGTGAGACGAAAGCGTTAGATTTTTATGGGGGAGATCTAGAAGGCATCACCAAGAAAATACCATATCTCAAACAGCTTGGCGTCAACGCGATTTATTTAAATCCGATATTTTATGCAGCGACAGTTCATAAATATGACTGTTTGGACTACTTTACTGTCGATCCTCATTTTGGGGGTGATCAAGCACTGATTGATCTCGTGAATGAACTCCATAAGCACAACATGAAGATTATTTTGGATGTGTCGATCAATCACACGGGAACCGCACATAAGTGGTTTAATAAAGATGCTCTCTTTTTTGACCGATCCATCGGGGCTTATCACAACCCAAAATCTTTAGAAAGACAATATTACTTTTTTAATGATGATAACACCTATAAAGCATGGTTTGATGTGCCTACACTCCCTACACTTAATTACACCTCTAAGGCATTGAGAGAGATTCTTTATGAGGGTGAGGACTCCATGGTCAAAAAGTGGTTAAAGCCACCCTTCAATATTGACGGATGGCGTTTTGATGTCGCTGATATTATGGCTCGAAACGATCACATTCAACTTCATCATACCGTATGGCCAGAGATAAGAAAAGCGATTAAATCCGTAAATCCTGAAGCCTATATCCTGGCAGAAGACTGGAGTGATTGTGCAGAGTTTTTACATGGTGATGAATGGGATTCAGCGATGAATTACTTTGGATTTGCTAGACCTGTGAGAGAATTTGCTGGGGAAACCGATCTATTCAATCGACGAAATCCACTCTTAAATCATAAACCATTTCGATCGACAGCTAAACATCTTGAGGAACGCATCATGAGTTATTTAGCGAAACTTCCCTTTGTCATCTGGCAAAACCAATTTAATCTCTTAGATAGTCATGATGTTTCACGGCTTCACAACAACCCCAAAGTCCAAAAAGGGGATTACTGGGCAGCTGTCATCATGATGATGACAATGCCTGGAGCAGCCAACCTTTACTATGGGGATGAAATCGAGATTGAGGGTCGTCTTGATGACAATGAAGGATTTCGCTATCCTATGCCATGGGATACGCTTGATACAAACCGGCTCACCTTTAAGACCTATCAAGCACTTATTGAACTTAAGACAAAGATTGAAGCATTTGGAGATGGAGGATTCCAAATTGTTTTCTCAGAGCATAGAGTCTTCAGCTATGTGCGTTTTACTAAAGAGGATGTTTGGCTTGTCGTCACCTCAACAGATGACGAAGAACGTCTACTCGATCTTTCATTCCATCATGTAGGAATCTTAGAATTTTCAAAGAAGGAAGATTATTTACATCAAAAGATTCAGTATCAAATCATGGATCATCATCTTTACTTAAAAGTACCTCCTCACACCTCATATGTCATCCAACTTTCATAATAAAAGACGTCAAGCGACGTCTTTTTTCTTCGTTTCTCTTTGATAGAGATATTCGCCCATATGAACAAATTTGGTGGGTAAATAAGGAATCTCAAGCTCAAATTGATAGATCTGATAGCCTTCATATATTTGGATATTTCGCCCAATATCTGAGGGTAATGTAGGGGTACTTGAAATGTGAAATTCTTGACTCACTGTTTGACCATCGATGGTTCCTTGATAAAGATAGCCATCCTTGTTAAGAGAGATTTCTCCATATCCCACATCGATGAGCCGTTCATGTCTAAAGGATTGAAGACGACATGATCCTTTCAATGTATAATAGGGATCAAGATTGATTTTTTCAATCAGACGATCTCTTTGTTCGAAGAAGAGTTCATCAACGCCCCTCTCTTGAAGAAGACCATAACGGTCATACGCCATGTCGTGGTGACATGAAGGACAGGATAAGTGATCCCCTTTCGCTTCAAGTCCTTCATGAAGACATGAGGGACATTGGTAAATCACATTTTCCAAATTCTTGATATCATTAAGTTTATACGTGTATTTCTTTTCTTTGTTATACGCACTTGTTGAAAAGTAGAGAGATGACGTGATTTTCTCATAGATCATCTCTTCAGATAACGATTTAAGTTCATCTTTGGTCATGATCAATGATTTCACTGTTTCTATTCTCCCCTTAAACGTTTTTTTCGACCAAGGAGGATTGACAAGATAAGCATTATGATGTTTCACGATGTAGACATCCACACCTGCACGCTTAATAAACTTAGCAATGGAAAACGCGGGTTCGAGCGACGTACCTGTGGGAGAGATTTGTCCCTCTGGGAAAATGGATACCAGCCCTCCATTTTGCAAGATGCGAAATGCACGTTTGGTTGCTACCGGATCAGCTTGCATCAAACTCTTAGGAATGGCACGAGCCAATCGTAAGAAGAATCCAGTCAGGGGTTCATAAAACATTTTGCTAGCAGCTAGATAACTGACACGATAGGGATAAAGTGCAGCTGTCGTATAGATAAAGTCATAAAAAGAAGTATGATTCGATAATGCGATGGCGGGGCCTTTAATTCTGGTTTTTTTGACGATGCGTTGACCTTTTAACCAGGCAAAAATTTTAACCAAGAAACCTAACGTAATGAATAAAAACCAATTGGGGCGTTTCATTTAGAGTGTTCCTAATAAGCTTTCAGCGTGTGCCTCATCATTTTTTAAAGCATCTTGAATATCTTTTTGTTTCGCAGCATCAATCTTATAA
>CAYLLL010000184.1:0-3138 GCA_964384655.1 uncultured Mariniplasma sp.
CGCACCTAATCGCCATAATATATGATGTTCATTGAATATAGAGGCAACCTTTGTTAAAACTTCTAATTTCTCATTATGATTCATGAAAATGGACACTTTGATACCTTTCCTCATTTGTTGTTAATTCTTTCAAATCATTGACTGTGATCCAATCATCCATATTAGATTGCCGATGATACATGAATGGATTATCGAGTAAACTCACCTCTTCAACTTCAATGATGCATAGATACCTTTTTCCTGAAAAACGCTTGATTTGTTCTTTACTTAGTTTCAATGATGATTGCTGATTCATAATTAGGGTTTCAGATGTTTTTGGATCCAGTGGTTCAGAATGATAGACTGACTTGACTTTTCCAAAAGCTTTTATTATCAATGACCCATCATTTTCAACAAAATAGAGTGTCTCATGAGGAAAAACACGTCCGTACGGAAGTTTTCTTCCCGTCGCACCACGAAGTATTTTTGTTTTTTCTTTTGAGAGTAGTTGATCGAGTTCCTTTGCCTTTTTATCACAATACACCAAATGAATCATGGACAGATCCTCCTATAGATTAATTATAACTGATTTATCACATGAATTTTCATCGATCCTAAAGAGAGAATTAAAAAGGTAGATCTAGTCTCACTAAATCTACCTTTGTTATATCATCTTCTATCCGTCCTTGGATATGAAGGGATAAGGCTATTTATGCTTCATCATCCTCGTCATCGTCATCATCATCTTCGTCGTCTACGTCATCATTCTCTTCATCGGACACATCGCTGGTGTCTTCACTGGCTGCATGGATGAGTTCTCTAAAGATTTTCTTCACTTGATTTGCGCCCAAGAAGGGAATACAACGTGATGTATCAAAATCAGGTAAATCTCCTTTTTCGGCTGCTTGATAAATCTCTAAAACTTTTTCATGTGCCAAAAATGGCAGTGCTTTTGTCAGTGTTTTTGATTCTTTTTTTGCGATTAACTCATTGACTAAATCATTCATGTATTCTCTACCTAAGAATGGAAATAAGGTTTCTAACCGTACGTTCTTGATTTCCCCATTGATGATTTCAGATGCGACTTTTCTTAATTCTTCTTTGTCTAAAAAAGGTAATAAATGCGTGTATTTCATATGTTCCTCCTATGATTGATTCTTTTTTGCATGAATCATCATTTTTTCTTCTAATGACAGCATGTCATAAATATCTTGGATTTGATGATCCATCTGTTTTGATAATACATTCCCCAGTAGATACGTTCTTTCCTCTGTACTTAGCATTGGCCACAAACTAAGTAAATCGAGAGGTACCTTCTTTGCTAGCCATTGATCAATCATGGGTTTTCTTTCTCTTGGTTTTAGTAGATAAAAGAAGTGTTTGATCTCTTGGTTCATCTGTTCTGAATGTAGAAAATGATAGATCACCGATTCCCTAGGGTACTGCATAAACATCGTTTGATAATCATTGTCTTTCAATTCAGATCCATCGACCAAATAATCAATCGTCACATCAAAGAGTTTGGTCATGGAAACAAAGACATCCATACTGGGTAAACTTTTCCCAATTTCCCATTTACTCACTGCTTGACGTGACACAAAGAGCTTATCGGCTAGGTCATTTTGGGTCATACCCAACTGTTTTCGTTTGTCTTCGATCTTTTTTCCGATGCGTTCTAGATTGAGCATGTTGACCCTCCTTACACTTTTAGTATAGGCTTAGGATATCAAATAAGCAAGCAACCTTTAGTTGCATGTATCCTCTCACATCGATATCAAAATTTACCTGATGACCTTTTTTAAATAACGTCATACTAAGGATTTCAAACAATATGCTATAATTGAGATAATAAATGAGGTGGCTTTATGAATCTGTTTTGGCTAAAAGCAAAACTCTTTCTCATCATGTTTATTCTTTGGCTTTTGTTTAGTCTTAGTTTCGATCTCCAAACGATTATTACCGGAATGGTCATCAGCTTTTTTGTCGCGTGGTTTACCCATGACATTTTGCATGACAAGAAGGGGTCTCACTTTAAAGGGATTCCATTTTACCGGTTAATCGTTTATTTTTTTGTCTTATTTGTTGAAATCTTTAAAGCGGCATTTGTTTACTCCATCAATCTCTTCAAGCGTAATTATGAACCGGTTGTCTTTAAACTTAATTTGGAGAAGTTAGACCCTGTGAAGGTCGCGATTGTTGCGAATTCGATCACATTAACTCCAGGAACGATTTCCGTGGAAATGGTGGATCAAGTTATCTATGTCATGGTCTTAGCGGATCCAAACACTCCCCATGAGGAACTCGAAAGACCGATAAGAGAACGCTTTGAAAAACTACTTTTGATCAAGGAGGACGACTAATGCAGACGATCTTACTCATCACGCTCTTTTTACTTGTCCTCGCGATGGTGTTATCCTTCGTGCGTCTCATTCAAGGAAAGACCTTATGGGATCGCATTTTAATGCTTAATTTGATCTCAACCAAAGTCATTTTGTTTATCTGTGTTCTTGCGGTCTACTTAAATCAAATGGTTTTACTCGATATCGCGATATCTTATGGGATCATTGGCTTTTTGACCATGACGTTGCTCTCTAAATTTATTATGGCGGGAGGGCGAGAAAAATGATAGTGATCAGTATCGTGTTGATCGTCATTTCGTGGTTGTTTATCTTTTTTGGTTTGGGTGCCATCTTCTCCCTTAAGAATCTTTATTCAAGAATTATTTCTGCAGCAACCATTGAAACGGTTGCCAGTCTTTTTCTATTGATTGGACTTATGTTTACTACGCAGACTTTTTCTTCTATTTTGAGACTTGCCTTATTGGTGATCTTTCTTATCATTACAGGACCTATCAGTTCCCATGTCAATATTCGCTCTGCTTTTCTGATTGGGATTCCCTATAAAAAGGAGGGACGTTAAGATGCAAGAAACGATCGCACTGATTTTGCAGATCTTTTTAATCGTGATTGCAATCGCGGTAGTCCTTCATAAGGAAAACTTCACGATCATCATTTATATTGCTTCATTTGGGTTAATTGCTGCGATTCTTTATACCTTAAATCAAGCGCCTGATGTCGCGATTGCTGAAGTTGCGATTGGTTCTGCAATTATCCCTTTAATTTATGTCGTCTCGATTTCTAGACAGAGAGAATATATCAT
>CAYLLL010000185.1:0-3109 GCA_964384655.1 uncultured Mariniplasma sp.
ATCAGCACGGTTTTTGTCAACAATAATTTTCCATCAGAGAGAAGAACATTAAAATCTTGATGTCTTTTTTCGATTGATTGAATCTTTATTCCTTTAAAAATAGGGATTTCGAGACTGTTGATATGATCAAGAAACTTACTGGATAAGTCTTTACCCTCAATCCATTGATAACCTAGATAGTTATCAACAGTCGATGTGTTGTGCAACTGACCACCAATTTCTGAGGTGATCACTCCGACGACTAATCCTTTTCTTTTCGCATAGAGAGCAGCATTGAGTCCAGCTGGACCTCCTCCTGCAATCAACAAATCCCAATGTTTTACAGTATCTAGAAGTGTTGTTTCAGATGCTTTTTCGACGTGGAATTGAAACATGATAACCTCCTACTTGATGCTTTTTACGACGAGTTCTAAGGCTTCGTGAATATTTTCTAATTTGATATCATTGTTTTGTTCAATGGTTTGAATTAAGTTGTTGGTTGTAAGCAATCCAATCGTTTTATCAATCGTTGCTCGAACAGCTTTTAACTGCGTGACGATATCCATACATGCAGTTTCATTTTCCATCATATGTGCAATTCCTTGAAGTTGTCCTTGTGCACGTTTAATCCGATGAATCAAAGAGGGTTCACATTTCACGATAGTCACCTCGTATCATTTTAATTTCCATATTTATAATACCCCAGGGGGTATACATTTTTCAATAGTTTTGCTTAGAAATGATAAAAAAATAAATATTTTATTCGTTGTCGTTATTTAATCTCTGTGCAACGAGACGTAGTGCATCATGGGATAATCGAAAGGTTACCCAATCTGAAAGTGGTTTTGCTCCTAAAGATTCATAAAAAGCAATCGAAGGTTTATTCCATTGAAGGCACATCCAATCAAAACGGGAGCAGTGATGTTTAACCGCAATATCAGCAAGCACATAAAACAAAATCTTACCATAACCTTGGTGACGATAAGCTTCATCTATGTATATATCTTCTAAAAATAGATTGGCTTTTCCCAAAAATGTTGAATAGTTAAAAAAGTATAAAGCAAATCCAATCGGAATATGATCGATTTCAGCTAAGATAACATGGGCTTGATGAAAATCAAAAATGGATGTTTCGATATCCTCAATAGTAGCTACCATTTGATTCTCGAGCTTTTCGTAAACAGACAGTTTTTTAATAAATGAATGGATCAATGCACTATCCTTTCGTTCAGATGCCCGAATGGTATATCGCTTATCTTTGGATGTATACAAAATCATAGGATTCTCCTTGGGATAAAGTCTATTTCTATTTTACCAAAGATATCTTTATTCTCAAGTAATCATGTTATAATTGCTAAGTGAAGGACGTGACAAAAATGATTGTACTCGTGGGAGCTAGCGCAAGCGGTAAGACCGAAATAGCTAAAAAACTCTATCAAAATTATCATTATCATAAATGCATCACCACGACAACTCGACCGAAGCGTATCCACGAGACTCATGATATCGATTATCATTTTTTAACCGATGAGCAATTCGATCTTAAGATGAATGAGAATGCATTTTATGAAGTCTCACATTATCATGAATATCGCTATGGAATTCAGAAAGTGGATGTTGATATTCATGGTGTTGTTATTGTTGAGCCCAATGGAGCGAATACCCTTATTAAAAAAGCACCGAATGATGTTTTTATTGTCTTTGTCGATACCAGTGAGACCATGCGTGAAAAACGCATGCTTGAACGTGGAGATCAACCAGATTTAGTGAAAAGTCGAATTGAAAATGATCGATTAGTATTTGATCGTCATGCGTTAGAAAGAATTGATCTTATCGTTGAGAACGAGGAGCACACACTAGATGAACTTGCACTCATCGTTCATCAAGCCTATAAAATGTCATTTCCAATCTTATAGTACATCATGACACAACTTTGTCACAACATAGCCATAACTCTGTCACACCTCTCCTTTAAACTATGAATGAAAAGTAAAAAGAGAGGTAAAGTACATGAAAAAATGGATCGTATGGCTATGTTTAGGTTTAATCTTTGTCTTACAAGGGTGCAGTAATGAATCATATGATTTAGGCTATGAAGATGATGATCAACAGACCGTCTTATTAGCAGATGAATCGACTCCAGATAGAAAAATTATTTATGAAGTCGATATTCGAACAAATGTGAGTATGCTTGATGATGCCTTATCATTCATCAAGGCGTCGATGAGTGATGATGAGTGGTTTGACCAAGAAATGGTTTATGATCATTCAGCGAATCTTGTCTTGCGGATAAAAAGTGATCGACTCGATACGTTTATCAACACACTAGATGCTGAGTTTACCTTTGAAAGCTATCAGATGAAGGCAACAGATATTTCATTAAGCTATCAAGATAAAACGAATCAAATTTTAGCTATAGATGCTCAAATTGAACGATTGATTGAACTTTATGATCAAGCTTCCTTGACGGAAATGATCACGATCAATCAGCAACTTTCACAACTTGAAATTACCAGAAGTCAACTTCAAGGTGAACTCAATGTCTTTGATAGTCTATCAGATTATAGTCAAGTCAACATAACGCTCTATCAATCTGTAATTCAGACTGAAACACCCTTTATCAATCGATTAGGACGTGCATTATCTGATGGATGGTATGGACTCGTTCACTTTGTTCAAGGTTTTCTCTTACTCATTGCAACCATGCTACCTTTCTTATTGGTGATGGGAATCATTGGGGTTGGTGCTGTTCTCTATATAAAAAAGAGAAATAGACAACTCGACTTACGCAAACAAAAGAACCCTCAGACATGAGCCAAACTCATGTCTTTTTCTTTGTTTTACTTTGAATATCGAAATAGTTGTGGTATCATAATAGACGTATGTCAAATTACACTTAAAGAGGTCAATTATGATTATCGAACCATCCATACGCTCAAACATATTTTTAAATGCACATCCTCTAGGATGTAAATCTTTCGTCTTAGATCAAATTGAAGAAGCTAAACGATTTGAAAAGTTTGCTGGACCTAAAAAGGTTTTAATTATCGGTGGATCATCCGGTTATGGTTTAGCTTCACGAATTGCACTTGCTTTTGCAGGAGGTGCAGATACGATTAACATTTCTTAT
>CAYLLL010000186.1:0-3058 GCA_964384655.1 uncultured Mariniplasma sp.
CGTTGAATGATTTTCATATCGATACTGCTATGGGGTTCATTTAAGACTTCTATGCCAAAAAATGAAGGATAATCTTTGAACATGACGACGATGGATTCAAGCCGATCAATGGTTAAGTCAATATTTTTTTGAGATAAATGCCAGGTGAGTACACCTTCAATACCACCATTATCAAAACCATTTTGGCAACCCGGTGCAGTGTGCAGATCCAAAAGAACATCAAGGCCTACTTCGGCTGCCCATTTCATTGCTTGATGAATATAAGGGATACTTGAGACGTAGGGCTCATCTCCTTCAAGCCACCAGGGGATAGGTAAGCGAACCGATGTAATCCCAATGTTTTTTAAATACACAAAATCTTCTTTTGTTACAAACGTATGCCAATGCGTACTCAGTGCATTTTGGGGGTGTTTATGTTGCTTCACAAATCCAGTCTCATCTTTTGAATCAATCCCTTCAAAAAGAGAAGGTTTCATCCATGATTCTAAGACAAACCACCCACCAAGATTCACACCTTTGATTTTATTCATAGCCACCTCAATGAAAAAGGATAGCAGGCACTATCCTTATTTGGAATGATATCCTCTACCATATATTAGTGTAAACGATTTCATCTTATTTATCAAGTCAGCATTGAACTCTTCTTTCAACATCCGCCAGCGCCAGTTATTTCCTGTGGTCGAGGGGATATTCATCCGTGCTTCTTTTCCTAAATGTAACCAATCTTGCATCGGGATAATCGCTGTATTAGCTGGACACTGCAGGGTTGCTTTCATCAAGCTATCGACTCGATGACCCCCTTTATGGTTGATATAATTCAAACAATATTCCAAATCAACCTTCGGTAGTTTTTTAAACCATTGCACTGTTGTTTCGTTGTCATGGGTTCCGGTATAAGCGATTGTATTATGCTCATAGCGATGCGGGATATAATCACTTTCTTCTCTGGAATCAAAGGCAAATTGGAGAAGTTTCATTCCTGGGAATCCCGTTTCTTTAAGAAGTCTTCTTACATCATCGGTGATAACACCTAAATCTTCAGCAATAATATTGACATCACCTAAGGCGTGTTTAATCGCGTGGAACAAATCGATTCCAGGACCTTTCCGCCACTCACCATGTGCGGCTGTTTTATGTCCAAAAGGGACGGCATAAAAGTTTTGAAAGCCAATAAAATGGTCAATGCGAATCATATCGAAGAGATGAATTGAAGATGAAACACGTTCAATCCACCAAGAATAATGATCATGTTTGAGTCGATCCCAATTATATAAGGGATTTCCCCAGAGTTGACCGTCCTTCGAAAAATTATCGGGGGGTACACCAGCAACATCGATCGGTAAACGTTGCTCGTTTAGGTAAAAATATTCAGGTTTTGCCCAGACATCGGCTGAATCATAGGAGATGTAGATAGGCATGTCACCAACAAATTTGATCCCCTTCTTGTTGGCATAAGATTTCAATAAAAACCATTGTTGATACGCTTTGAACTGTATAAATTGATAAAACTCGATATCCTCTTTGAGCAATTCACGATAATGATCGAGTGTTTCTTGTTTTCTCAAGCGAAGATCTTCGTGCCATTCTTCCCATGAACGACCTTGATGGTAGACCTTGAGCGCCATAAATAAAGCATAATCATATAACCAATAACGATTCTCAAAGATGAATTGTTGATAGGCATAATCTGTACGGTTGAAACGATGAAACGCTTTTCTTAAGACATCAAAACGTTCTTCGTATAGGTGATCATATTCGACATAACGTGGATTACTAAAGGTAGATTTAATCTCATCAGATTGAAGAAGTTTCTCTTCGATGAGCATATCTAAATCGATAAAGTATGGGTTATTGGCAAACGCTGAAAACGTCTGATATGGAGAGTCTCCATACGATGTAGGTCCTAAAGGTAAAATTTGCCAAAACGTCTGTTCAGCTTGAAAGAGTTGATCGACAAAGTCATAGGCAGCCTTGCCGAAAGTTCCAATCCCATAAGGACTGGGTAAACTCGATATATGAAGTAATACGCCACTTCGTCTCATAATGTCTCCTTTACCTCGAATACGATTGATTCATAGGGTTTTAAGAACAATTGGTTCTGTTTGATGGTAGTTTTTGGGTAATTTGAAATCACTTTATGGATGATTTGATAAGAACTTAAATCATACGTTGTTTTTTTACGACTGAATGAATTGATGACCAAAAGTGTTGTTGATGCATGTTTTCTTAAATACGTATAATGCACATCACTTTCGTGATCAATCATCTCATAGGATCCATAGGTAATGATGTCATGATAAGGGCTGTTTCTCCGTAATTGGATCAACTGTTGATAATGATACCATAAAGAATTTTTCTTTAAAAGACTCTTTTGGACATTAATTTTCTTGTGGTTTGGATTGACAAGAGGGATAGGTTTTACTTTCGAAAATCCAGCATACCAGTCATTGGACCATTGCATGACTGTTCGAGGGTTGTCACGAGATGACATGGCTGCTTTTTTGAGTGCAGTGACCGGATCTTCTGGATCTTTTGCTAGATGATAACGATAACTTGCAATGGATGAAACATCATTAAATTGATCCACATCCTCAAAAGGGAAATTCGTCATGCCAATTTCTTCACCTTGATAAATAAAGGGTGTTCCTCGCATCATGTGAAGTGCTGTCGCTAGCATTTTCGCTGAAGCGAGTGGATAACGATAATCACCATATTGACTCATCAATCTAGGTTGGTCATGATTAAGCCAATTGAGAGGTAACCATCCAATGTCACGAAATGCGGTTTGCCAACGATTAAAGACATTTTTTAGCGCTTTAACATCGGTGACTAACTTTCGCGGATTCGTCACTTGATGTAGATTATTACACCAGTTGTGATCAAAATTAAAAACCATGGATAACTCTTTGGACTCAAAAGCACTGTATTTTATGCCTTCGTCGATCGATGCGGCACCACCGACTTCTCCAATGGTCAAGCATCCCCTCTTTAGAAAAACTTCATTCGCTAAACGTTTAAGATAGGTATGGACTTTGGGAAGGTTAGAAAACTTATTCCA
>CAYLLL010000187.1:0-3057 GCA_964384655.1 uncultured Mariniplasma sp.
TAGACACATTATTACATGTTTTCTCATCAGTAGCCCATTTATTGGATTATCTTCCCCCTGTTTTGGTCGAAGCGAATGAATGGTTTGCACGTGGTTTAGGTTACGTTGGCGCTGGCTTAGCGGTTACCACTGGGTTTGGTACAGGGATTGGACAAGGGATTGCTGCAGGTAAAGCTGCGGAAGCTGTTGGACGTCAACCTGAAGCTCAAGGTAAAATCACTGTCACCATGCTTATCGGTCAAGCGGTTGCTGAAACTACAGGTATCTATGGTTTGATTATTGCTTTTATTCTTTCATCCAAATAAGATAGGATTTGATGGTTGTGGATCTTAATGCGATTTTTGATGAATTAGTACAGGGAATTGAAGACGGCTTAAACTCAGTGTTTGATCGCCCTGATATTGTCCTTTTAAACCTCATCGCATTTTTCGTTCTCGTCTGGATTGTGAAGACGTTTTTTTGGTCAAAGGTGACTGCCTTTATCGATCAAAGACAACAAGCACTTCATCAAGCGATGGAAGATGCTGAAAACGAAAGAGCGCGTGCGATGGAAATCCAAGCAAAAGCGACAAAGGATTATGAATTAATGAAAGAAGAAACGAAAGAACTCAAAGAAAAACTCACACAAGAAGCTTATCAGCAACAAGAAATCCTTCTTGAACAAGCTAAAGCAGAAGCAAAGCGCAAACTTGACCAAGCGGAAAAAGATATTCAATTTGAAATCGAACAAGCCAATGAACAAATTAAACAATCCATTAAAGAGATTGCTTTTGTGGCTGCTGAAAAAATTGTTAAACGTGAGATTGATGAATCCGTTCATCAAGATATCATCGATGAGATCATTGAGGAGAATATGAAATCATGAGTACGTCCAATCATGCCAAAGCGTTATTTACGCTTGCCAAAGATCAAGACGTCGTCGATCTCATTCACTATCAGTTTGAAGAATTTCGTGATGAAATGGATATCCGTCCTGAATGGGTAGATATGATGGATTCACCCATGATTCATTTTACAGATAAGTGTACATTTATCGATCAACTCAACTATCACGTACTCTTCCGCTCATTTTTAAAGATGCTTGCTGAAAAAAACCATATGTATGCCTATAAAGACATTTATTCTGTATGGACAAAGCATGTCAGACAGCACTTAAAAATTGCGCATTTAAACATTATTACTGCAAAACCATTAACTGAGGAAACTGAACAAAGAATCATCAAGGTTTTAAAACCTACGTTTCCTAATCATACACTCTCACTGCATAAACACGTCGATCCAGATTTGATTGGCGGGATTCAAATCATTTACCAAGGGCAGTCATTGGACCGCTCTGTTGCACGTGAGCTTGAAGAACTCTATACCATGATATAAGAGGTGACAACGTGTCAAAAATCAAAGTCCAAGAAATGACTGAAATCATTAAAAAGCAGATTGAATCTTATGAACAAGATGTCAAACTCGAAAATATCGGAAAAGTCTTAAGCGTTGGCGATGGTATTGCCATTGTCTATGGTCTTCAACAAGCCATGATGGGAGAACTCCTTGAGTTTCCACACCATGTCAAAGGCTTGGTTTTTAACCTTGAAGAGCATACTGTAGGGGTTATTCTACTCGGAAATAGCGAACTGATTCGAGAAGGCGATATGGTCAAAACCACCAAACGTATCTTCGAAGTTCCTGTGGGAGAAGAATTATTGGGCCGAGTGGTCAATCCATTAGGTGAACCTTTAGATGCAAGAGGTCCGATTGAAGCTAAATCATTCTTACCCGTTGAACGCAAAGCACAAGGTGTTATGCAACGTGGATCGATTAATGCATCCATGGAAACCGGGATCAAAGTGATCGATGCGCTCGTTCCTATTGGACGTGGGCAAAGAGAACTGATCATTGGTGACCGCCAAACAGGAAAAACAACCTTAGCGGTGGATACCATTATCAACCAAAAAGGTAAACATACGATTTGTATTTATGTCGCGATTGGTCAGAAAGAATCTTCTGTAACCGCGCTAGTACAACTTTTAAATCAACATCAAGCGATGGATTATACGATTGTGGTCAGTGCAGGTGCTTCAAGAGAAGGAACCCTTCTTTACTTAGCCCCATTTGCTGGTGTGACCATGGGTGAATATTTCATGGAACAAGGCAAAGATGTCTTAATCGTCTACGATGATCTATCAAAGCATGCGGTGGCGTATCGTGAACTCTCATTATTACTTCGTCGTCCACCAGGACGTGAAGCGTATCCTGGAGATGTCTTTTATCTCCATTCAAGACTTCTAGAACGTTCCGCACGTTTAAATGATAAACTAGGTGGTGGTTCCATTACTGCGCTCCCCATCATTGAAACCAAAGCAGGCGATATCTCCGCCTACATTTCTACCAACGTCATCTCCATTACCGATGGACAGATTTTCTTGGAAGCTGAATTATTCTATTCAGGCATTCGTCCTGCGATTAATGCAGGGTTATCTGTATCACGTGTCGGTGGTGCTGCACAGTGGAAAGGCATGAAGAAAGTCGCCGGTACTTTACGTATCAATTTAGCCAATTACCGTGAGTTAGAAGCGTTTGCTCAATTTGGATCTGATCTTGATCCATCGGCGAAAAAACGTCTTGAAAGAGGAAGAAAGACAGTCGAACTTCTCAAACAAGATGTTCATGAACTCGTCCAAATGCCCACTCAAATCGTGACCATCTATGCATTATCTGAAGGTTTGATGGATGATTTAACCATTGACCAAGTCAAGGTGTTAGAATCTGAAATCAGCCAAGGACTCAAGATGAATGATCTTGGTAAAAAGATTCATGATCATTTAGTGAAGACGAAAACTCTTCCTGAAAAGCATGATCTTGACCACTTCATCCAGAATTTAAAGAGGTTAATCTAATGGGATTAAAGGATATTAAATTGCGGATGAATGCGGTGAAAAAGACAGCATCCATTACGCAAGCAATGCATAACATTGCGCTATCCAAAATTAAAAAAGCGACAGAACTTCATGCTCATGCTTCAGGTTTTGTCGATAAAATTCACTCCATCTTAGAAAATGCCTT
>CAYLLL010000188.1:0-3056 GCA_964384655.1 uncultured Mariniplasma sp.
GGATTATTATGGCAATCTTTTTAAGAGTTGATCTCAATTTAGTCACCATCTTACTGTTAAGCATTGTCTTTTTGATCGCAAATCGACGTCTTGATCGTAAGGATACACTCAATCGTAGTTATTTATTATCCATTTTAGTCGTCATGATTCTTTTAGGTGCTGAAGCCTTAACGGTCGTCATCAACGGAATCGATGGAATCTATATTTTATGGTTAGCTGATTTTTTACATGTCATCCTATTTGGAGTTGCCCCAGTGTTAAGCGTGACATGGTTCTTTTTAGTCATGAATTTTGTGACCATTCGAAAGAAAATGCCACCATGGATGCTGGTGATGATTGCTCTCCCCGTTGTCATCAATGGTATCTTCAGTATTCTTTCTCCATTTCTAGGATTATATTTTAGTTTTGATGAGAATAATGTGTACAGCAGAGGACCTTGGTTTAACATCGCTATGGTGATCACCTATGGCTACATGTTTCTTTCACTCATCCATCTCATCCGTCTTCAATCAAAAATTCTTTTTAGTGAATTTATGCTACTCTTTATGTTTATACTCATGCCCGTGGTTGGGGCTTTATTTCAAGCGTTATTTTATGGCGTATTGCTCGCATGGAGTAGCGCAG
Source organism: uncultured Mariniplasma sp. (assembly GCA_964384655.1). Taxonomy (GTDB): domain Bacteria; phylum Bacillota_I; class Bacilli_A; order Acholeplasmatales; family Acholeplasmataceae; genus Peloplasma. The sequence goes on from CAYLLL010000188.1 coordinate 625, forward strand.
GATTCGCACTCATTATTGGCTACATTTTCTTACAGGAACGCTTGATTCATCTGGATAATCTTACGGGTGCTTGGACTCGAAAATCCTTTGATTATTATATGGAAAAGCGACTGAAACAGCGTTCAATCGATCCCTTTGGTGGTATCTTCTTTGATATCGATCACTTAAAGATGATCAATGATGAATTTGGACATCAAATGGGAGATGAAGCAATCAATGAGGTGGTTTCAAGAATTAGAGGATTGCTGAAAGAAGGGGAAGTGCTCGCACGTTTGGGTGGTGATGAGTTTATCATTATCACTGAACATCGCCATGAGCGCTTGAAGAATCTCGTTCAGGACATCAAACTTTCATTATCGGTATTTAATGAAGCGAAAGAAAAACCTTATAACTTATCGTGCAGTTTTGGTTATGGACTCTTTAGTGAGGATTTTAAAAGCATGGATCAGTTCTTGCGTTATATTGATCAACGCATGTATGAGGATAAACGTCATATCCCAAAGGAGGATAATGTATGAAAAATTTTTACATGAAACAAAAGGTGTTTTCAATTGGTGAAAAGTATAACATCATGGATGAAAATCAACAGGTCATTTATCATGTGAAGGGTAAAGTATTTTCCATTAAGAATAAACTTGATATGTTCAAAGGTGATGAACTTGTTTACCACCTAGAACGTAAGTTGTTCCGTTTTTTACCCGAATATACGTTATTTAGTCCAGATGGTAATGTTGTGGCTACGATCAAGAAGAACTTTACGTTTTTTGGTGGAAAAATGACGATCAACAGTATTTTTGGTCAAATGGAAATCGTGGGTCAAGTATGGCAATATGATTTTCACGTGAACAAGAATGGTCAAGAAGTCATGAGTGTCCATAAGAAATGGCTATCTTGGGGAGATTCATACCAGATCAGTATCCAAGAAGACACACAAGAAGCATTTTATGTGGCACTTGTCATTTTAATTGATGTGATTTTCCATCAACAAAAAAATCGTTCAAGTTCAAATTACCGTTAATATGTTTGGCAAGTATCATTCACCGTTAGGGGTCATCACCTTTGAGGTTATCGATGGATATCTTACGCAGATGATGATTGATGATCTTCAAGTCGATGTCAATGAAGATTTGATCATTAATCAAGTTAAACATGAGCTTGATCTCTATTTTCATCATGAACTCACATCGTTCTCAGTTCCCATTAAGTTCATGAGAGGGACACCTTTTCAACATGAAGTTTGGGAAGAAATGCGAAAAATTCCTTTAGGAGAGACGAAAAGTTATCAAGATATTGCGCTCTCAATCAAGCGTCCAAAAGCGCTTCGTGCTGTCGGACAGGCATGTAAAAGAAATCCGATTGGAATTATCGTACCTTGTCATCGAGTGATTGGAAAAGATGGTTCTATGACGGGTTACTCTGGAAAAGCCTATGTCGATTTAAAACGTCAATTACTCGATCATGAAATGGGGTCATCACGTGAATAATGATTTAAAAAATTACCGACAAGATCTCCATCAAATCCCTGAATTGGGATTTGATCTTTTTAAAACAAGTGAATATGTTAAAGAGAAGTTGATATCTTTCGGCTATCACCCAATCAAGATGGCTAAAACAGGATGGGTTATCGTCCGAGAAGGCAAGATTAAAGATGCACTTTTGTTTCGCACTGATATGGATGCACTTCCAGTCAATGAACAAACGGACGTTCCTTTTCAATCAAAACATCCGGGTAACATGCATGCATGCGGTCATGATGGACATATGAGCATGATGCTAGGTTTTGCAAAATATGTGATGGAACAACCCAAACCTAAACATACCATTGTCATGATCTTTCAACCTGCAGAGGAAGGTCCTGGAGGGGCTAAGGTGATGATTGAAGAGGGATTATTTGACATGTTTTCTATTAAACATGTTTTTGGAATCCATCTCTATCCTGAACTTGAAGAAGGTTTATATGGGCTTGTTGATGGCCCCATGATGGCAAGAAATGGTGAATTCAATCTTTCCATTTCAGGACAATCAGCCCATGCAGCACAACCCCATAAAGCTAAGGATGCCATCCAAGTTGCTGGCCACTTGATTTCAAGTTATCATGAGATTGTCTCTAGACATATCGATCCTTTTGACCAAGCTGTGGTTACCATCGGCACCATTCATGGGGGAGAAGCGAGAAACATTATCGCACAAACCGTCACGATGACAGGAACGATTCGTACCTTCCATGATTCAGTCTACGAAAAGATTAAAGAGCACATGCACAGGATTGATCAAGGGTTATCTATCGCATATGATGTCACCATTCATAATGACATTATGGATTATTATCCAGCCGTCATCAATGATCATCAGCTTTATCAGAAACTTATTGATGCACTTCACCCTTCTACCTATCGCTTGATTAAACCCATGACATTTGCAGAAGATTTTGC
>CAYLLL010000189.1:0-3044 GCA_964384655.1 uncultured Mariniplasma sp.
GCACGAAGCGAAGCGGTCTTTGGTGGCGTCTTTAAGCTTGCGGCTGTTGAGGAGAAGGGTGAACTCGTTCCCAAGATAAAGATCTCTGAAAACGTCCAAAAGACGACAACGCCAGGCTTTAAGCAAGTCTACAGATTCTATGATCCATCAGGCATGGCAGAAGCGGATGTTATCACCCTTTTTGATGAAGTTATCAAAGAAAATGAGCCCTATCACCTTTTTGATCCTAACTTCCCTTGGAAGTAAAAGGTCATTGAAGATTATCGTGCAGTTCCCTTGTTAATCCCCATCTTTATTGAAGGGAAACAAGTGTATCAAGTCCCTGCACTTACTGATGTTAGAGCCTATGCAAAAGAACAACATAGTAAACTCTGGCCTGAGGTCTTACGTTTAGAAAATCCTCATGAGTACTACGTGGATCTCTCTCAAGCCCTTTGGGATCTCAAGCAAGACATGATTAAACACTATAAAAAATAGAATGAAGGGTTAGTTTGGCACGAACGATTAAAAAACAAAATCTTGAACGCATTCTCCATCACCCATCGATTTTAAAAGGTATTGTCATCATGGCAATACCCGTTTTTTTGAACAATTTTTTAAAGAGTTTGCATGATTTAGTCGATGCGGTCTTTGTTGCACGTATGGATGTAGGTGGTCAAGATCAACTCGATGCAGCCCTCGCTGCCTTAAACATCCACTGGCCAGTTTTCAGTTTCTTTATGGCACTCGCCTCAGGGTTAGGGATTGCGACTGTGGCGATTGTCAGTCAATATACAGGCGCTGGACGCAAAGATTTAGCCACGAAGTATGCGAGTAAGCTCATCACCTTAGCCATCGTTTTAGCACTCATCGTCTCACTCATTTTCTTTTTCACCTCAGATACCTTTTTAGGGTATAACCTCTTCGCATATTTAATGGGTGCGAGAGGCGATGCTTTAGATTATGCCGGTGAATATTTTAGAATCCGAAGTTATGAGTTTATCTTAGTGTTTGTCTTTATCGTCTATCAATCGATCAGACAAGCGACAGGGGAAACCCTTTATCCTGTGATTTTAAATGTCGGAGGCATTTTGACCAATATTCTCCTCACGTGGCTCTTTGTCAGCAAGCTCAATATGGGTGTGGCGGGTGCCGCCTATGCGACCTTGATCGCACAAGCTGTTGTTATGCCTTTTATCATCGTCGATTTATTTCGATCCAAGATGCATATTCGTTTATCCATGAAAGATATGGGGATTGATCTGGATACATTAAAAGATATGAGCAGGTTTGCTCTTCCTGCATCGGTGGGACAAGCGGTAAGCTCTTTAGGATTCGTCGTGATTCAAAGTGTGGTTTTACGTTATGGAGATATGGTGTCTGCAGGATTTTCGGTGGGGAATCGAATCTCCTCACTCCTCTTAAATCCAGTCGTGGCAATTTCAACGATTTCTGCGGCGTATGTCGGACTCAATATTGGTCATGGACAACCTATTCGTGCTAAAAATGCTTATAGAGTATCAAGAAACTTATCACTATCCTTGATGGTGATTGGTGTTTCGATCATTATTCCCTTACGTTTTCCCATTATTGAACTCATCTTAGGCACGAACAGTTCTGAATCCTATCGTATCGCAGGGGAATACGCGGTATGGCTTCTTTTAACACAACCCCTCATGGGCCTCTTTCAGAGTTATATCGGTGTCTTTAACGGGTCTGGTCATTCGGATTATACGTTAAAGATGGCGATGGTGCGCCTCTGGGGAATCCGTATTCCGATTATCCTACTTGGGGTATGGTTACTTCCTAAAGATGATTATCGAGGGATTTACTGGGCGATGATGATCTCCAATTTCTTGATATTGTTCTATGGAAACTATTTAATGAAAGGCATCAAATATGATGTACAGGTGCGCTTATGAATATTCACATCGTTCTTTATGAACCAGAAATCCCCCAAAACACGGGAAACATCATGCGGACATGCGTCGCACTTGGCATAAAACTTCATCTTATTGAACCGCTTGGCTTTAAGATTGATGAAGCAAAATTAAGACGTAGTGCACTCGATTATTATGAGCACTTGCATTATACTGTGCATAAAAACTTTGATGACTTTGCTAAGGAAAATCCTGGAACCTATCTCTTTTTAACCCGCTATGGAAAGAAGAACTATGCTAAGATCGACTATCCTTCACTTCCTGAACCCCTTTATTTAATCTTTGGTAAAGAATCGACCGGTGTCGACCGACGATTACTTGCCAAACATTTAGATAATTGTTACCGAATTCCGACGACCGATCAGGTGAGAAGTTTAAATCTTTCCAATGCAGTGGCGATTGTTACCTATGAAGTGATGCGTCAATTCGATTACGAAGGACTGATCGATACGGAACCTGAAACGCTTAAAGGTAAAGACTTTCTAGATCAATTTAAGGAGAATAACTCATGAAACTTACGCATAAACAAACTCTAGGTGAAGAAATCGCTAATGCGGTCAGCCATGGCGTGATGGCGATCTTTGGTTTAGTCGCACTCATCTTATTACTTGTCAAAGCTAATACAACCACCGAAGTCATCGCCGCGATCATCTTTGGTTTTGGGATGATTAACCTCTATACGATGTCAACCATCTATCATGCCCTTTTTCATCCCACAGCTAAATCTGTGTTTCAACGTTTTGATCATCTGTCCATTTATATATTGATTGGTGGAACATTCGCACCTGCCTTATTGTTATTACCTGAACTTCAAGAACCTCTTTTTGGGATTTCAGGGTTAGGTTTGGGGCCAGTCTTATTTATCGTTCAATGGATTTTGATCTTAATCGGGGTTGTCTTTAAATCGATTTGGATCAAGAAATTTGCCAAGCTTCATGTCTTCATCTATTTAGCGATTGGATGGAGTGCACTGATTTTTGCTCAACAGCTTCTTGCCTATCAGGCGGCATCATTCTGGTTAGTTTTTGCTGGAGGAGTTGCCTACAGTATTGGGGTTGTCTTTTATGCCTTTCCTAAGATCAAGTATTTTCATTTTATTTGGCATATTTTTACAGGCATCGGGAC